>CATPAT010000209.1 GCA_955652155.1 uncultured Chthoniobacterales bacterium
ATGCTACTTGTCCTCGGATTGCGCGGAAATTCCCGAACAACCAGGGTCGCGCCGAGGTTTTTCAGCGCGGAATTGATCGCGTAAACGAGCAATTGCACGACGGCCGGCTGGTTCGGACCGGTGACGACCAGACTTGCTCCCGATTTTGCCACCAGATCATTGGCCGCTTCGCTCAACCATCGGTCGTCGAAAGTCGCCGTGCCCGCGGGCACTTTAAGCGCCGCAACCAAGGAACTCAGGCCAGCATCTTTTGTTGCGGCGAGAATTTTTCCGGCGAGTGCGTGCGCAAACACTGAGATTTGGCTCGCGGGACAGCGAAGACGATGGTCCGCCATCGCACCCGTGAGCGTGAAACGATTCTCCACCACGTAAAGACGGTTCATCGTGTCTTTCGCGGCACTGACCCGCCGGCGCGAACTGAATGCGCGAACCGATGCGAGATCTCCCTGGCCGCAATCGAGAAAATCGCTGTCGAGCGCAAGGACGACATCAGCACGTTCAAAATGCGGAATGAGCCGTGCGTTCGCGCCGAAACCGACTTGGGTGGCGTAATTTTCCGCGTCGCTCAGGAGCGGTTCGTAAACACACCAGCGCATCTTCGGAAAAATCTTCTCCAGTTCTGCGCGCAAACGTTCGCGCGTGGGCGAGTGTGTTTCGTCGACAAGAAACGCGAGTCCATCGCCGCCCTTCGCCGCGATCTGCGGGCGCAACTTGTCGATGTACGCGCTGAACGCAGCGAGGTCGGAAGGCTTCCCGCGCTCGACGAATCGTTTCGAGCGCGCCGGATCGTAAAGATCGAGCACGGATGCTTGGGCAAAAGTGTCCGTTGCGCCGCCACTCCCCGGATGGAGCGGATTGCCTTCCAACTTGATCGGACGTCCATCGACCGTCGTCGCGATCAAAGGAATTGCTCCAGTTCGGCGAGGCATCGCGGTCGCGTAGTAGAGAAATTTTCCTGGAATCGTCCACTCGACACTTTTCGTAAATGGAACCAGATGCGCTTCGGGCCGGCGGCAGCTGTTCAATCCGAAGCCCGCCAGCGCCATCGATGCGCCCATCAACTTCAAGAAGCCGCGCCGCGACCATTCGTCGCCTTCGAGTTGCGCCGCGCCGGCCGGAAATTCGCGTTCCAGCCATTCGCGAAACTCCGGCGTGTCGCTCAATTCGCCCACGCTGCGCCAGTAACGCTTTCCAGTTAACGGCTCCGGTGGATGTTCGAAGATGCGTTTCATCGGTGGCACCCCTGACAGTTCACCGGTGGCCGGATGTTCCAGCGCTCTTTCAAAGTCTCGCCGATCTCTGTTTGGCTTAGCTTTTTCTTCTTCGACAAATCTTCGGTTGCATCTGACGATTGCCCATACTTCGCCACAAATACCGCCGGTTTCACGTCGTCCGGTTTCCAGTCGAGATTGAAAATCTGATCTTCCGGCCGCAGAAAGTTTTCCGGATGCCGATGACACTCCAGGCACCACGCCATGCTATGCGGCTTGGCGTGATAAACCTCCGGCATGTGATTGACCGGGCCGTGACAGCTAAAGCAACTGATCCCGCGATTGACGTGGGCGCTGTGATTGTAGAAAACATAATCGGGTGTGCGATGGATTTGCACCCACTCGACCGGCTTACCCGTTTTCCAGCTCGCCCGCACCGGTTCGAGCTTGGGGTTGTCCTTCTGCACCTGGCTGTGGCAGTTCATGCACGTCTGCGTATTGGGCAAATTCGAATGCGCCGCCACTTCGACAAAGCTGTGGCAATAACGGCAGTCCATCCCGAGCTGCGAGACATGAATGTCATGCGGGAATGGCACCGGCTGGATTGGTTCGTACCTCACCCGCGTGTATTTTGGCGTCACGTAATACCACGTCGCCCCGGTCAGCCCGCAGACGGTAATCACGCCGCAGATTGCCACCTTGAGCGGCAGCCAATTTGTCCAGCGTGGAAAAAAATTCGCCATAAATAATTAGCGAACCGCCGGAGGTCGCAGCCGCCACTCTGCATACGCGAATGAATGAACGCTCGGATGTTGTTTCAGAAACGGCTTGGGTTGGTTGGAGCTCGCGCAACGCGAGACCGACACTCTATAAATCGACATCGCATTGGGAAAAAGAAAATTCGTCGCTCAACTTCATGTCGATCTTAAAGAGAAACGCTCATTCTTCCGATACGAAAAACTGGCGAATTGGCAAAAATTGATAACGTCAACTTCACCGGAGCGTCAAGTGAAAGCGCGCCCTTTTCTCAGCGCTGTTATAACGTGCCTCTGCGGCTTTGCCGTTCAGATGAGCGTGGGCGAAGAACCTGCCCTGAGCGAAGCGAAGCGGAGTCGAATAGATGTCGATCTTATTTTGGTCAACGGGAACGTTTACACCGTTAACGAGCGTCAGCCGCACGCCGAGGCCGTCGCGGTAAAAAATGAGCGCATCGCTTTCGTCGGCTCAAACGACGACGCGAAAAAGCTCGCCAGCCACAAAACGCGCATTGTCGATCTTGCCGGCAAAACCGTCGTTCCCGGCCTGACCGATTCGCATTGCCACATCTTCGGAATCGGCGAGCGCGAAATGAATCTGAATCTCGAAGGCGCAAAGTCGCTCGAAGATTTCCTCGCCAAAGTGAAGGAGCGTGTCGCGCAAACCGAGCGCGGGAAATGGATCACAGGCCGCGGTTGGATCGAGACCTTCTGGAAACCGCCGCAATTCCCGACACGTACCGATCTGGATAAAATCGCGTCGGGCAACCCCGTTTTTCTGATCCGCGCCGACGGCCATGCTGCAATCGCAAACACCGCGGCTCTAAACATCGCTAAAATCGACAAGAACACGCCGAATCCTTTCGGTGGCGAAATTTTGAAAGACAAAACGGCTGGCGAGCCGACCGGGATGCTGCTCGATAACGCGATGGACCTCGTCGCGAAAAATATTCCAAAACCGACCGAAGTCGAACGCGAACAAGCGTTTCTGCTCGGAATTGATCGCGAGATCAAACTCGGCTGGTGCGAAATTCAGAACGCCGGCAGCCACAAAGAAGATGTCGATCTTATCCGGAAATGTTTCGACGATGGAAAAGTGAAGCTGCGTTTTATCAATGCGGTTTATGGCCCCGGCCAAGATGCGCAGCGCTTTCTGCGCGAAGGCCCGACAATCAACGCATACGATCACCACGTCACCCAGCGCACGATCAAAGTCATCTTCGATGGCGCACTCGGTTCGCGCGGCGCCGCGTTGTTGAAACCGTACAGCGACGCGCCCGACACTTCCGGTTATCTCACCGAGAAGCCCGAAGAATTGAAACCGATGTTCGAAGAAGCGCTGCGTCGCGGGATTCAAATCGAAACCCACGCCATCGGCGATCATGCGAACCGGACGATTCTCGATCTTTACGAGCAAGCATTTAACGCGGTGCCGCCCGAGCAAAGAAAAATTCCCGAGCCGCGCTGGCGGGTAGAGCACGCGCAGATTATCGATCTTGCCGACATTCCGCGCTTCGCCAAACTCGGCGTGATCCCGTCGATGCAACCGTCGCACGCGATCAGCGACTTGTTTTTTGCACCGAGCCGTCTAGGAATGGACCGCCTCGCCGGCGCCTACGCCTGGCAAAGTTTTTTGAAATCCGGCGCAATCATTTGCGGCGGTTCCGATGCGCCGGTCGAACGCGGCGAACCGATGATCGAATTTTACGCGGCCGTCGCGCGCAAAAGCGTGAAAGGTTTTTCCGGCGAAGGCTGGCACCCCGAGCAAGCCGTCTCGCGCGAAGACGCGCTGAAAATGTTTACGATCTGGCCCGCCTACGCCGCGTTCGAAGAAAACGACAAAGGCTCAATCGAACCCAGCAAGCTCGCCGATTTCACCGTCCTCTCAAAAGACATCATGAAAATTCCTGAATCAGAAATCCTCAAAACGCATTGCGAGATGACCATAATTGGCGGCGAGATTGAGTCAGGAGATCCAAGTCGTTAAACAAATCGGGCAATTTCGCGGCTTAACCCAATGTTCAACGCCAGTATCTCCGCAGAAATCTGCACGATCGGGGATCAGCGCTGCGCCAGCAAAGGCTACGCCCACCTCTCAATAATTCCTTCCTTTGCGCAGTCAGCCGGCATTGCGAATGCGCCTGTCACGACAATGTTATCGTATGGGACCCCACTTGCTGTGTGACAAGTCTACCCTGCAAGGATTGTCCGGCGTGGAGCTTAATCTGCTCCGACGGAAATATTCCGCCAGTCTTGCTCGTTGAAATTCTCACCGACCTAAAGAAAGCGAAAGACATTACCGCAAGTCGCTGGGAAGTGCAGAACCTCGCTAATAAGCTGGTTCCAGCGTCCTCGGCGGTGAACGTCGGCTTTCGCGATCTCGTCGCCGGAGAAATCCTGGGCTACAAAGTCACTGCCGACGGAAGACCCGTTCTTCGGGGAGGCAAGCCTGTAACATCGCAAGGCAAAGCGGGGATGATCATTGAACAAAGTCCTGAGGAAGAAGCGCTGTTGCGATGGCAAGTTGGATCCTTCTCCGAGGCAGAAGAACTCCTTGCGGAAAATTGGCGCCGTACATCGCAAGCGATTGATCTTGAAGGAATGCAGCGAACACTGCGAAACGACTACCGACGCCATGTGAGACTCAGAACGTTGGAGGAAACAGCTAATTTCGTTGACGAGTTGCTGCGCTCAATTCCACCAAGAAAACTGTTATCTTGGTTTCTGGCCGATTGCGAGATGCAAACCTAACGATTTGAACGAACCTCTCGCCAGAATTGAGAGCGACAGTGGGTTTTCTCTCCACGGTAACTTGCCGTACACGGCTCGTTGCCTTCGCATCGCTCTCATCTTCCACTTTGGTCTCGCCTTTGGTCTAGTCTCCACTCGCGCAAGCAATCGCATCGATTTGGAATATTTGTACTACGTACCTTTTTGTAACGTCTTCTCGTCGGGAGATTCGTTGCAGAGGACGCTCGTGTCGTTTGTTTTCAGGAACGATCAAGTTTTTGTCGCGCGCGACGTCCTGAAGGCTGATCTGAAAGGACTTTCGATATGGTGGACGGCCCTGACCGAGCAAGAGAAAGAAGAAGAGAAACAACGGAGCGGCCCGCCGGAGATCGAAGCGTCGGCCACTTATCAAATTTGGAAGAAGTTTATGAAGCCCGATTATAGGAGTAGTCCGCGGCTAAAGGAAGAGATGTCACCGGATGCGGAGCGAAAGCTTATGGAACACATTTCGCAATTGATGAAGAATGCGACATCAGCGGGTTCCGCGAGCCATTCACTCGACGAGTGCAATTTTGTCGTGCGAAGACAATATGTGCGTTTCGACGGCCCATGTATCTGCGGGAGTGAAAAAACTTTTGGCAACTGTTGCGGACGCAAAATTGCCGCCCAGTCAAGCGGCCTCTCGTAATCGGCAATTCTTAATCATTCGCCGGCGCTCTGCTTGCTCGGACTCGAGATCTCAGGCGGTGTGGGGCCGATTACGAGTACAGATACTCGTCGTGGTACTCGCGCTGAGGAGCGAACTGGACGTTTTCGTTGCCGGTTTCGGGATATTCGAAGATTTTTCCTTCGTAATTGCGGATGACGATCTTCTCGTTGTCGTGATAGAGAATATATCCGGGATTGATGGGGACTTTGCCGCCGCCGCCGGGAGCGTCGATGACGAATTGGGGCACGGCGTAACCGGTGGTATGACCGCGGAGGCCTTCGATGATCTCGATGCCTTTCGCGACCGAAGTGCGCAGATGCGATGAGCCGTTGATCAGGTCGCATTGGTAAATGTAATACGGACGCACCCGGCACATGAGCAGCTTGTGCACGAGCGTTCTCATCGTCTCGAGATCGTCGTTTACGCCTTTGAGCAAAACACTTTGGTTGCCGAGCGGAATGCCGGCGTTGGCGAGGCGTTCGAGCGCTTCCTTTACTTCAATCGTGAGCTCACGCGGATGATTGACGTGCACACTCATCCAGAGCGGATGATATTTTTGCAGGACCGTGCAAAGCGCGGGCGTGATCCGTTGCGGCAGAAAAATTGGAACGCGCGTGCCGATGCGCAAAAACTCGATGTGCGAGATCGCGCGCAGTCGGCCTAACAACCTGTCGATCTTATCGTCGCTGAAAATCAACGCGTCGCCGCCGCTCAAGAGCACGTCGCGCACCTCGGTGTGTTGTTCGAGATAACGAAACGTCTCTTCAAAATCGGTGTGCAATTCCTGCTCGCCCACGCCGCTCACCACACGGCTGCGTGTGCAATATCGGCAATAACTTGCGCAACGATCGGTCACGAGAAACAGCACGCGGTCGGGATATCGATGCACCAAGCCAGGCACCGGCATGTGCGAATCTTCGCCGCAGGGGTCGGCCATATCGTAGGGCGACGTCCAGGTCTCTTCGATCCGCGGAATGACCTGCCGCCGGATCGGATCGTCCGGATTTTTCTCGCGGGGAATCAGATTGAAAAAGTGCGGCGTGACGGCAAGCGCGAGTTTGTTGCCGGAAAGCAGAACGCCGCTGCGCTCCTCGTCGCTAAGATCGACATGTCGCTCGAGCTGCTCGAGCGTCGTAACGCGATTTTTCAGCTGCCATTTCCAATCGTTCCAGAGCTCCGGCGCTGTATCGGGCCAATAGCCCGGCGCATGCGAGATGAACGCTTTCCCATCCCCTGTTGTAGTCGCGAGAGTGACCATTTTGAGTTGTGAGCGAAAAGGTTAAGACCGTGGACAATCGTGTCAACGCAGGCACTTCGTTGTGCGCTACGCACTTGGCAGCTCGTTTGCCACCGATGGAATTGTCAGTTCACCGTGACGAGCGTGCCGATCGGGATCTCGAAGAAGAACTTGCGGGCAGCCTCCGACGGCAGCCGGATGCAGCCGTGTGATGCTGGATAATTGGGCACCATTCCTTCGTGCATACCGAAATCGAGGCAACTCAGGCGCATGAAATAGGGCATGTCCACTTTGTAGATCGTGGAACGATGGTTTCGCTCTTTATCGGTAATGACAAAGCGACCGGTGCGTGTGGAGTACCCTTGCCGGCCGGTCGAACATTCCGTGCGAAATATCGGCACGCCGTTTTTAATGAGAGCGGCGCTTTGCGAAGCGAGCGAGATTTCGATGCGCAGTTGATCCGGGGACGGCCCACTGCCGAGAAGGATTTGTGTGCATCGCCACTGCCCAGTCTCGGCAGCAATGTATAACGCAATCATCTTGTCGCGTTTCGTGGGACGGTTTCGATCTGCTCCCGCCTCAAGCAGAGCGCGCAGATAATCTTCCTGGCCAAGCCCTGCGGCAAGCATCAGCATTGTGACATTCTTGTCCTCTTCGATATGGCCGCGCAGCGATTTTGACGGAACCAGCGCCAGAAAATCTTTTTCGCAGCGCGTCGGTAAAAGCGTGTTCGGATCAGCTCCACAGGTGAGGAGCGTATTGAACAGCGGCGCATCGTTCTTAACAATGGCATAGGCAAGAAGCGGCACTTTTTTGCCTTCCGGCGTGGGAGGCGCGGCATGTCTGCCAAACAGCAGCCGAATCTGCTCCTTATTTTTCGTCAGCAGAGCCGCATCAAGCGCACGCCGCGTACTTGTTGTCCATTGCGGCATCAGCGGTAAGCGTTTTGTTACGGTCTTGATGATGTCCGAGTTACCTCCGTCGAGAGCCATTCCCAAAAGATCCCGGCCATCCGTGCAACGCGTTTCCGCGTGGAGATTGGCTGAGTGTTCCAGTAGCGAACGGAACATTTCGAGGTTGCCGTGCATTGCCGATGCCATCAGCGGTGTGAACCCCTTTTCATCCGCAATATCGACGAGCGCGCCGGTATCGATGAGCCGCCGCACCAGCTTCCAATTCTGCTGTGAAGTGGCGATCAGCAACGGCGTCTGGCTGTGCGCGTCGCGCCCGTTTGGATCGACATGTTCGATCAGGCACAGTTCAATCAGAGACGTGCGATTAGTCGTGACGGCTCGCACTAGATCGGCTGGCGTAATCGAGATGCGCGCACCGGGTTCGGGCGCAATCGCTGTCGCCCACAGCAGGATCAAAAGTACGAATCCGCCCTGGAAAAAACTTCGCCTGTTCGATGCACGCATATGCAATGGCTGGCCGCAAATTATATGACCCTTATCCAGTGGCTGAAAAGGGACCGGATCGAACTGCGACCCCACCTTCGCACAAGCGGGGAGTGGACGCGGCCAGTTGAACATTGCGTGTTCAATGCTGTCCAAGTTGCAACCAATGCGTTTATCCATTTTGATTATATGCGCGGCAATTAGTACATCGTTTGCGGCGCAGCCCGAGGTCGTTCCGACACCCACTGTTCCCGCCGCGGCGGCGGAGGCTGGCAAGGATGTAGTGCACCAACTCAATAACGCATTTGCCAAGGTTTTCGAGATGGTCGCACCGAGCGTGGTCATCATTGAAATAACGAAGAAGAACGACGGCAACGAAGGCTCCTCCTTTGATGACCTGTTTTTCCAGGGTCCGCCGGACGAAAATAATCCCCAGCGAAATCCGGGAAATTTTCAACCCATCCAGAGCGAAGGCTCGGGGTTCATTGTCCGGCCGGACGGTTACATCTTTACAAATTTTCACGTGGTGGAAGCTGCCGACAAGGTCGAGGTGAAATTGAAAGACGGGCGGGAATTTCCGGCGAAGATCGTCGGCACGGATGAGAAGACCGATATTGCGGTGATCAAGATCGACGCGAAAGATTTGCCGGTTGTCCAACTGGGCGACAGCGACGCAGTGCGGGTGGGCCAGCTTGCCTTCGCGATCGGCGCGCCGTTTAAACTCGATTACACGTTCACTTACGGCGTCGTCAGCGGGAAAGGTCGCAGCAAATTGTTCGCCACCGGCGGCTACTCAATCTCGGATTATTTGCAGACCGACGCGTCGATCAATCCGGGCAATAGCGGCGGCCCGCTGTGCGACATCGACGGCAAAGTGATTGGAATGAATGCGCTCATCAATGGATTGAATCGCGGGCTCGGGTTCGCGATCCCCATTAACATGGCAAAAGAGATCGGTAACGAGCTGATCGCCGGTCACAAAATTGTGCGACCCTGGCTCGGCATTCGCATCGAGACGGTCGGGGACGATCCCTCCATCCGCGAGTTGTTCAAAGGCGTCGAGAAAGGCGTGGTGGTGCGCACAATTGAAGCGGACGCACCGGCGTATAAAAGCGATCTGCGTCCATTCGACGTGATCACAAATGTCGATGGAACCCCGGTCAGTACGGATTCACAACTGCAACACGAGATTCTAAAAAAGAAGATCGGACAGAATGTCGACCTGACCGTTTGGCGAAAAGGCCAGACCATGAAAATCCCGATTAAGACCGGCGAACTGCCAAGTGAAATCGCGCGTGTTTCAAACCAACCGACTCAGCCGGGCCAGGCGAAACCCGAAGATGTCGGCAAGTTTGGATTGCAAGTACAGGATTTGACCAGGGAGGTTGCCGAACGTCTTCATCTTGATGTTCAACAGGGGGTCATTGTGACGGGCGTGGATGACAACAGCCTCGCCGCGCAACAAGACATTCAGCGCGAAGACATCATTACCGAAGTGGATGGCAAGCCGGTCAACAATGTGGCCGTTTTTCGCGAAGCCGTGACCAAAGCCGATCCGAAACGCGGGGTTCTTCTTTACCTCGACCGCAAAGGCAGCAAAACTTTCGCCGTCCTAAAAGCAGGCGGTTAAATCCGCGATCAGCTTTGTCGATTGCCGACCACGACTAGGATAATGCCGCCCACGAGACAGACGCCTCCCAGGATGGGCGGAAATGGGACTGTGTGCTCTTTATCGGCGCTGACCTGAAGCGGCCCGGCATCGATCACCTTCTCGCGTTTCGTATAAGTGAATCCCCCATAGGCCAGCGCAATAATGCCGATGGCGATGAGAACAATGCCGACGATTCCAGCCGGTTTCATGGGCGCGATCTTAGAGCGGGCGTCGGCCTTGGAGCAATTGAATAACTAAAACCACGATCGCGATGACCAGAAGGATATGGATGAAGCCGCCCAGCGTGTAGGAGCTGACCAACCCAAGCAGCCAAAGCACCAGTAGAATAACAAAGATAGTCCAGAGCATAGAGTTCTTTCGGTTGAGGTTTCTAACTTCTTTCGCGCCGCGCTGCAACAGTGCGCTTATCGAATCAAAAATTTCAAGCCCAAATACTTCCCCCATCTTCAGTAACTCGCATAAAATCCCGCGTGAATTGGTATTGAGTGCAAACAGAAGGAGCTGGGCGACCCAGCTGGTTGATTCAATCGGCTGCCCTGGCGCGAAGCGGGTCGATTTTGTCGACAACGGCGCGCAAATTCCAGCCGTTAGTTTCAAGCCGCTCGCGAGCGG
Source organism: uncultured Chthoniobacterales bacterium (assembly GCA_955652155.1). GTDB lineage: Bacteria > Verrucomicrobiota > Verrucomicrobiia > Chthoniobacterales > UBA10450 > AV40. The sequence goes on from CATPAT010000209.1 coordinate 10,324, forward strand.
ACTGGTAATCGCAATTTGCCAGTTCCGCGACCACGCGCACCGCGCGATCCCGCAGCTTCGTGCTGGAGGCATGAAGGTCGATCATCAAATTACCGCGCACGTTGCCGAGCCCGACCATCGCCCCCGTGCTGATGATGTTGAGCGCGACCTTCGTCGCTGTGCCCGCCTTTAATCTTGTCGAGCCCGTCAGAATTTCCGGGCCGACCGCGAGATCAATGGCAAGATCGACATCTACGTTTACGGGGTGCTCCGGATTGCAAGTGAGCAAAATAATTTTTGCGCCTAATGATCTCGCCCGCGCCAGCGCGCCGAGGACGAAAGGTGTGCGACCGCTCGCCGTGATCCCGATGACAACATCGACATTTTTAATTGCGCGCTCTGTCATGGCGAGCGCACCGATGCTCTCTTCGTCTTCCGCCCCTTCTACGCTCCGATAAAGCGCTCTTACACCGCCGGCGATGATCCCCTGTACGAGATCGGATGATGCGCCAAACGTCGGCGGGATCTCGCTGGCATCGAGCACGCCGATGCGGCCGCTGCTCCCCGCGCCGATGTAGAACAAGCGGCCGCGTTTGCGCAGCGCCCCTGCCACGATCTCGATCGCCTTGGCAAGATCGACAATCGCGCTTCGCAACGCTTCCTGAACAAACTTTTCTTCATCGACAAAAAGCTCAACCAGATTGCGCGCGCTCATCTTTTCGAGATTTTCCGAGCGCGGATTGCGCTGTTCGGTGAGCGCGGCCGCGAGATTGTCAATCTCATCCTGGCCAGTAAGCGTCCGGGCCGTGGCACGGTCGTTCATTTCCGCGGCCAGCCAGGCTGCGCCCAATTCCGGCGCGCTCTCCGCCGTTGCCACGCGCGCGTCGGGAAGATTCTTTTTGAGTCTGCGGCGAAAGGCATGGGTATAGATCGAATCCCGCTGAAATAGACCGCCGAGCAATATCACCTTCGGCGCGAGCAGGTGAAGACGTGTCGCGACAACTTCGACATACTCGCTCAGACATCGCGCCCCTTCCTCAATGATTTCCAGGACCCGCGCGTCACCGTTGGCAGCCGCTTCGAAGACAACTGGAGCCAACATCGCGATTTCCATTTTATCAGCGGTTTGCGCCCAGCGAACGAGTTCGTCCAAGTTGTTCAAGAAAAGGGCCTGCAGAACTTTTGTCGTGAATTGTACTTCGCCGCGATGCAGATCGTATTCACGCAAAATGAGGCGCAGGGCTTGAACCGAGAGGAAATATCCGCCGCCGGCATCGCCCAGAATATGCCCCCACCCTCCCGCGTTCTCGATCTTGTCGCCGCGGCGCCCGGTGACGGATGAGCCGCTCCCGGCGTTCACCACAATCCCATCGCCATCCCCGAGCGCAGCGGCGAGACCGGAATCACGATCGCTTCCGGTAGTGATCTTCGCGCCTGGCCAAATCTCCGCGCAAAGATTCGCGAGCGATTGTCGATCTTCCGCCGTCCCGCAACCGGCCAGAAAAATACCGGCGCGATCAATTTGCTTCGGCAATTCGGAAAAAATCGCGCGCAAACGATCGGGAGTGGCCAGTCGAAAATTCGATGGCGGCAGTTTTCCCTGATCGAGAATGTGCAGTTCCTGGCCGTCGCGCTCAACCAACGCCCACGCGGTCTTGGTTCCGCCGCCTTCGATACCGAGGATTTTCTCGGGATTGTTTCCCATCGACTTAATTTTGTAACGGCCGTCTGCGACCGTCGCAAGATTCTCCGCAATACGTGCGACGGTCATAGACCGCCGCTACAGTTATTTGTATCATCCATTATGACTGCGGGCGAGAAGCAAGCCGCAAAGCGCGTGGCGCAGCTGCGGGAGCAGATTGAGGAGCATAACCGGCGTTACTACGAAGAAGCGGCCCCCACAATCAGCGACCGCCAATACGATTCGCTCTATGCCCAACTGGTCGATCTTGAAAGCCGTTTCCCGCAACTCGCGACACCGGAGTCGCCAACGCAGCGGGTCGGCGGCAAACCGCTAACGGCATTCGAGCAAATCGAGCATCGCGCGCCGATGCTTAGTCTCGACAACACCTACTCGGAAGAAGAAGTCACCAATTTTTACTCGCGCATCACGCGGCTTTTGCCGAACGAAAAAATTCCCGTGGTGATCGAGCCAAAGGTGGATGGCGTGGCGGTTTCGTTGCTTTACGAAAATGGCGCTTTGCGTTACGCGGCGACGCGCGGCGACGGGACGGTGGGCGACGACATCACGCAAAACATCAGGACGATCCGCGAAGTGCCGGAACGATTGCGTGGAGCGGCGCCGAAACTTCTGGAAGTGCGCGGCGAGGTTTACATGGACAAACGCGGCTTCGAAAAATTGAATGAGGAACGAAAGAAAGCGCAGTTGCCTTTGTTCGCAAATCCGCGAAATGCAGCGGCCGGTTCACTCAAGCAACTCGATCCGGCCATCGTGGCGCAGCGTCCGCTCGGCGTGGTGTTTTACGGGACGGGTGCGACGGAAGGAGTAGATGTCGATCTTCACTCGAAGATTTTTCCGTTCCTGAAGAAGCTTGGCCTCTCCGCGACGGAGAAGTTTTGGCGCGCAGATTCGGTTGAGAAAATTTTGAAAGCGATCCACGAACTCGATCACATCCGCCGCGATTTTCCCTATCAAACCGACGGTGCCGTCGTCAAAGTGGATGCATTCGCGCAACGCGAGCGACTCGGCTTCACGGCGAAATCACCACGCTGGGCAATCGCCTACAAATACGAAGCGGAGCGCGTCGAGACGCGTTTGATCGACATCGTCGTCCAAGTCGGACGCACTGGAACATTAACGCCCGTCGCTGTGCTCGAACCGGTACTAGTGAGCGGAAGCACGGTCAGCCGCGCGACGTTGCACAACGAAGATGAAATCAAGCGCAAAGATTTTCGTATCGGTGACACGGTCGTGATCGAAAAAGCGGGCGAAGTGATTCCGGCGGTTGTCGCAGTCAAAACCGAAGCGCGCGCCGGAAAGGAAAAAAAATTCCGC
>CATPAT010000210.1 GCA_955652155.1 uncultured Chthoniobacterales bacterium
CCTTGAAGTAGGCGTAGTCGTAAACTTTCTCGACCGGCAACTCCGGGCTGCTCTCAGCAAATTTCACCGAAGCGAGCACAGTCTCCTTCGCCTTCTTGTCGAACGCATCAAACTGTTCGTTGGTCAGTTTGCCCTCACGCGTGAGCTGGGCGCGCAGACGAATGATCGGATCGTCCAGCCGATATTTCTCCAGCTCTTCCTTGGTTCGATAACTGGCCGGGTCGGACATCGAGTGCCCGCGGTACCGATAAGTTCGGATCTCAACAAAAGCGGGATGCGGATCTTTGCGAATCGAGGTGACGATCTCGCTCAGTTTGTCGCGCACCTCGCGAAAGTTCATGCCATCGACGATGTCGCTCGGGATGTCATAGCCTTCAGCTCGATCGACGATTTGCTTCAACGATGTCGACCTTTTCACCGACGTTCCCATGGCGAAAAGATTGTTTTCGCAAATGAGGACGACTGGAAGTTTGAGGAGCGCAATCAGATTCAACGCTTCGTGGAACGCACCTTGATTGATCGCGCCGTCGCCGAAGAAGCAAAGTGTGACGCGATCTTCCTCACGATATTTCGAGGCGAACGCCATTCCCGCGGCAAGCGGAACGTGCGCGCCGACAATCGCGTGCCCGCCGTACATGTGGTTTTTCTTGTCGAAAAAATGCATCGAGCCGCCGAGCCCTTGCGAACAGCCGGTCGCTTTGCCAAAAAGTTCGGCCATGCATGCGTTCGCGCTCGTGCCGCGAGCGAGCGCATGGCCGTGATCGCGGTATGCGGTGATGATGTAATCATCGTCGCGCACGGCCGCGACCGCGCCGGCGACGACCGCTTCCTGGCCGATGTAAAGATGGCAGAAGCCGCCGATCTTCTGCGCTTGATACTGCTGGCTCGCGCGTTCCTCGAAACGCCGAATCAAGAGCATCAGCGCGAGCATCTCGACCTCGTCGCGTTGCTCGGCCCGCTGCATCGAAATTTAGGCGACGCGAGGCAATCCAGCTCCAGCGCGCGCCCGGCTGGTTTTTCTCCCGAGACTCATGCACGCCACGAACAACGCTGTGAAAAAGAGATCGCCGAGAAGCGAGTTGCGCAAAAACATCCAGGCAGGCGTCGTGCCGTTGTAAACCGGCAGCCCGATGGTTTGCGCCTGCACGAAACCAGCGAACGTCTTCGGATAACCCGGCTCGTACACCCATGAGACGCAGTTCGTGACGAAGTAAAAGATCAGCGACGCTGCGATTGAGGCTGGCAGCAGCGTCTTCCACGAAGCGCGGTTTTGCAGCGACCAGCCGAGCAAACCAATCAGCCCAAATCCCACGTAATGCGAGATGACGAATGGGCTCCCCAGCGACGCGTGATAATGAAAGACGTTCAAAGCCACATCCGACAAGAGCAGTGAAACCATCGGGATGGTTAGCTTGTAGCGAGTCGGGAAATAAGCCGCGCCGCAAAGTGCGATCGCGGCCAGCGGCGTGAAGTTCATCCAACCGACAGCGTCGACCGGTCCAAAAAAGCCGACGAGGATGCGAAAAAGAATCGCTGATGCAACGAGAAGAAGAGCAGGAATCATCGGGAGAAATTTAGCCGTCCTGCGGGAGTTGCAAAGCTGATTCGGATGGAGCCGCGCAATCGGACAACGGTTGTCCGGACGAGTTATTTTTTGACGCGAATCAAAGCGTTAAGCCGCGCTTTGCGTCGATCGGCGGCGTTACGATGAATAATGCCGCGTTTGGCCGCTTTATCGAGGGCTGAAATCAGTCCCCGAATTTGTTCTGCGTCAGGGTTGGCCGCACCGCGGACTCGCTTTTGTATTGTCCGCAGCCGCGTTCGCACACTGCGGTTTTGGTTCGCGCGCGCGACTGATTGCCGGGAACGTTTGGCTGCAGATTTCGTATTGGCCATGGCTTAGTCCCGAAAATTTACGGAGCGTGGACGGTCGCGCAGACCGCGAAAATGTCAAGATGTCGATCTTGGATCAGGCCCGCGGACCGGAGGCAACTTTGAGCTGCGAATCTTTCCTCAGGCCCGGGGCCGAGGCAGGAGCGTCAAACCCGTAAATTTCGGGATCGGCCATCTTGGAAGCTTTTGGCAATCGATCCTGAACAATTTCAACTGGAGTTCCGAGCGGAAGCTGGTTGTAAAGCGCGGTCACGTCGCTCGACCTCATCCGGATGCAGCCGAAGCTGGCCGGCCGGCCAATTGTCTTCTCTTCGTTCGTTCCGTGAATGTAAATGCAGCGCTTGAAAGCATGTGCATTCGAGACTTGGAGTCCGCGCAGCCAAATAATGCGCGTCATCACCGGATCGCGGCCCGGAGTATTCGGCTGCAGAATCTCGCCCGTCCAGCGACGATTATGGAAAACCGCACCAAATGGCGCGCGGTCGCCAATTTTTTGCGCGACCTGCAATAATCCCAGTGGAGTGGCGAGACTGCCCCAACCGTCCCCCAATCCGTACTTCGATGTCGAAACCGGGTAGGTCGCTGCAATCGATCCGTTCTCGATCAGCATCAGCTTTTGATCCGGAACACTGACGATGACGCGAGTGGAAAGAGTCGGGGCCGGCACAGTAATGGCGCGAAGAGGGAAAGCGCACGAAATCAGCGCAACAACGAAGACGGAGGAACGAAACATCCGTGCTCTCCTACTCAGAAAACGCGTTTTGTCACGCGGGAATTGGAGAAGCGGAGCGGGAAGCGCCGAAGGTGAATTTCGGCGACCAAGGCAGGAGCGACGAAAGGGAGACATAGAAAAACCCGCCTTGAAACATGAGCAGGAATGGTACCGACAGGAACTGCCGGTGGGCAACCGCAAACCAGACGAAGTAGCTGAAGTAGATGGCGAAGGCCAGTTCTGCGATCGGCAGCGCCGATTTCAGCGGCCGATATTTGCAACTCCGCCACGCCTGCGATTTTCGCTCGATCCCGTACTTCGGTGTCCGCGTAAAATCCGATTTGTGATTGAAGATCGCTTCCAGGACCGCGCGCCCGTTGTTGAGGGAAAGACCGATGCCGAGCGCAAGCAAACATGGAAGAAGCAACATTTGTTTCATCCACGCGCGCGGGTGAAGCTCGCGCTGCGCGCAGACATAAAACACTGCCACCGACACCGACGCGGTAAGAAAAATCGGAACGTCGATCAAGAAAGTGCGCACCCAGCCGCTCTGTGGCCCCCCCGTCGATGGATGCAAGAGCACACACAAACAGGCGAGGAGCAGATACGCAAAGTTCGAGACCAGGTGACCGGTCGCTTCAGCCTTAATCGCGAAAGACAGCTCGCTGCGCCAGATCCGGGGCAAGAGTTTTTTGCAGGTCTGA
>CATPAT010000211.1 GCA_955652155.1 uncultured Chthoniobacterales bacterium
ACCGTGGGCGGTGGAAATCATTATGTCGATATTTTCGCGGACGAGCAGGAGCGGATCTGGGTGGGCGTGCATTTTGGGTCGCGCGGACTCGGGCACAAAACGGCCACGCATTTTCTAAAAGCGGCCGGTGGAAAAGACGGAATAGATCTGCCCCCGACAGTGGTCGATGAGAAATCAGCGATTGGTCACGATTATCTCGCGGGAATGCATTTGGCGGGGCGTTACGCGTATGCCGGACGAGAGGCGGTTGCACGACATGTGGTGAAAAGCATTTTAGGCGCTCAGATTGTCGAAGAAGTTCATAACCATCACAACTTCGCCTGGCGGGAAAAGCATAATGGCGGAGAGTTTTGGGTCGTGCGCAAAGGCGCGACCCCAGCTTTTCCAGGACAAAAAGGCTTTGTCGGCGGAAGCATGGGTGACGACGCGGTGATTATCGAAGGGGTTGATTCACCAACTTCGCGCGAAGCGCTTTTCTCGACAATCCACGGCGCAGGGCGAATCATGTCGCGCACGGCAGCAAAAGGAAAATTCGTCAAGGTCGGCAACAAACGCATTCGCCAGGACGGACTCGTCCGACACGATGAGATGATGAAATGGTTGCACGACCGCGGGATTGTCCTGCGCGGCGGAGATTTGGACGAAGCGCCGCAAGCGTATCGACGATTGCCGGATGTGCTGAAGGCTCACGCGGGTACGATTCGAATTCTGCATACGCTGCAACCACTGGGCGTGGCGATGGCCGGACGCGACATTGTCGATCCTTATAAGGACTGAAGCGATACGGTCAGGGTGTGGCGCTCGCAGAAACTTCGGGAATCGGCGTCGTAGACGCAGATGTCGATGTTGCGGACGGGGCCGGAGTTGGAGATGGTGACGACAATGGCGTTGGACTAGATGAAACGCCGGCGATTTTCGCAAGCTCATCTTCGAGGACGCGTTTTTCTTCGACGTAGATCGGACCCCGCTTCGCGACCTGGATGTATTCCTTGGCGTCGTCAGTTTGGTTTACATCCAGCAGCAAAACTGCGGCGTAAACTGCGGCATGCGATTCATGCAATGCTTCAGGCGGCAGCTTTTGCAAAATCTCGAGGCCCTCGGTCGTCCGACCCTGCGCATAAAGTGAGAATGCATAAGTCACCGCGCAGCTCACGTCGTCTGGCGCGCGCTCGTAAGCTTGCCTGGCCAGTTCCTGCGATTGCTTTGTGTTCTGATCGATGTTTAATCCGAGGCGCGCGAGGTTGGCGGTGATCCCAATTTCGTTAGGCGAAGCGTCGTGTAAACGCTGGAGGACATCGTACAGTTTTTTTAGGTCATTGTTTGCGCGATAAAGCTTATAAAGTGCGTCGAGCGCCTCGCGGCGGCAGGCTGGAATGTGCGAGAGTCGCGACCAAAGCGCCTCGCTTTCGATCGGCAGATTCCATTTAGTCGCCAGGCGCGCGAGGTTAATTTCCTTTTCCGGTTGATCGGAGGCGGCATGGAGCGCCGCGCGCCACAGGGTGTCGAACTCGGCATCGGCACTGGATTGGCGTGATTGCCGGGCGGCAAAACCCTGATACGCGAGCCGGAGATAATCGTCTTTTCCCCAGGATTCGCTTCGGGTCCAGCGCCGCAAACGCGACCAGTTCTTTTGTTCGGCAAAGGCCGCTGCTATAGCAATCGCCGCCGGTGGTTTCGCAGTGGCCGCAGCGGGTAATTTGTCCATCCATTTTACAACGTCAGACGCGAGTCCGTTTTCGTTCATCCAATCCATCACAAGTCCAAGATCATCGGCACTACGCGCTGCGACCGGCTTCACCTTTTCCAGAAGCGCGTCGAATTTCTTCGCGTCCAGTTTCCGATAAAAATTCAGGCAGAGAAGATAATCGCCGAAGCTGACTTGCGGCGACATTTGCAGCTGTTGTGCGAATCGATCGGCGTTTTGGAGATCGTTGCGATCGACCGCGTCGCTAAGCAATGCGCGGAGCGCGCCGGTGCGGAACTGCGTGACTTGAGTAAGACGCTCCAGATTGGCGCGCGCCTGGGCGCTTTTCTCCGGGTCCTGCGATCTGATCTGGAGCGCGGCGAGATTGAACTTATAAAGATCGTTCTTCGGATCTTTATTTACGGCGATGTCGAACTGCTGCTCCTGTTCGGCAAGATTTCCTTCAGCGCGCGCCAGCCAGCCGGCCACAATATGGAAAGCCGCCTCGTCCTGTGCCCGCGGCGCGACCCGTTCCAATGTTTTGCGCGCGAGATCGATCTGGCCGAACCGGAGCGCGGCCGAGGCAAGGTTAAGTTGGCTGTCGACGTTGTCGGGCTGCAAACGCGCGATTTGCGCCCGCCAGGAAACTGTTTCCTCCGAGTTTTGTTTTTCGGTGGCTTCGGCCAGGATGTAAAAAGCGGGAAGTGAATCACGGTGGCGCGCTAGGACCTGGCGCGCCAAGCGGTTCGCAGTAACGAAATCGCTTTCCTCCAGCATTGCGCCAGCGCGCTTGAGCAAACGCGATTCGTGCCAGCCGAGGTAAAGCTTGGAGCCGTAAGTTCCAAAAACAATAATCAGTAGCACGACGGCGGCGGCCGCGGCCACATACAGCACAACTCGCACGGGCGGCAAATGAAGCCGAAAGCTCGGAAGCGTTTCGATGCCAGGCAAAGATCGGCCGCGCCTTCTACGCCGCACGCGTCTGATTTTTTCAGGCATTTAATCTTTATGCGTGCCCGGTCGCAGAATGCAACTGGCGCGTGGAGAACAGTGCCTTCGAAACGGGGCTAGGTCTGCTCTGCTTCGCGGACAACCGGAACCCTCTCAACTTGATCGCGAATCCGTTCGCGTAGGCGCGGTCCCCAAACATAACGCGTTAAGAGCACTTTGATCGTCGCGGTCAAAGGAACGGCGAGAATGGGTCCAAGCAGACCGCCAATCAACAATCCCCAGACAAAAATCGAGACGATGACGGTCATCGGATGCAGCCCAACGGATTTCCCGACAATACGCGGGGCGTAAAACAACCCTTCGAGATTTTGCACGACGATAAATATGATGGTGACAATGAGCGGGTGCGTCCAATCGCCCCACTGAAACGCCGCGATCAGGACGGCCGGCACCCAACAGACAATAATTCCGATGTACGGAATCATCGTCAGGATCACGACGAGAAGGCCAATTAACGGAGCGAAATTGAGGCCAAAGAGTGTGAGGATGCTTCCAATAAGTGTTCCGTCGACTAGGCAGACCAGCAGTTGGCCGCGGAAATATGCGATAACGTAGCTGTTGATCTCCGATAAGGCCGCAGCAATCTCGTCCTTTAAAGGGGACGCCCGAAGAGGAAGGTAGTCTTTCCATCTCTTTTCGATCCGCGGCCGTTCTTTCAAAAAGAAGAAAAGATAAATCGGCACCATGATCAGACTGAGCAGAAATCCGGTCACGCCGAGAAATCCCCCGATGCTTTTTTTGATAATATTCCAAATTTTGTCAGCCAACGTGGGTAGATAGCGCTCGAGATTCGGAATAATTTTGTCGGCTTTGGCTTCAAGTTGCTGCCGTTCGGCCGAACTGATTTTGGCCGGCGCCGCAGAGATCGCCTCAACGGGTGACGCCGTTGTTTGCGGCGAAGGAGTCGGCGCAGCCGCCGGCGTAGGAGAAGGCACGTGTGGCGGCGGCGTTCCGAGCAAGAAATTGACCAGACCCGACGATGCGGATTTCCCGCGGCCAGAAGTGCCGCCAACCACGCGATTGTATTGAACGATAAAATCGACGATGCGGTCGCGCGCTTTTTGGGTGTAACCGGGAAGCTCGCGGGCGAAGTTCGCGCTCTGCAGCGAAATGGTCGGCACCACCCACCAAATCAGGCCGACCAAGGCGATGAAGGCACTGGTAAAAATAACCGCGATGGCCATGCCACGGCCCATTTTACGACGGCAGAGCTCGGTCACGAGCGGATCGAGCAGGTAGGCAAGAATCGCCGCGATCGCGACCGGAATTAAGATTGGCTGCAGAAAACTGATCAGATTGGCGCCCAGGTAAACAACCGCGCCGGCGATAACGATGAGCAGGACCACAAATAGAGCGGTGAGCGCAGCCCACATCGTTCTCTTCTGCCAGGGGGTTGGGTATGCGCTCATGGCGAGGGAGAGTTATATTGCACGGCATCGGTCGATAGCGACAAGACGTGATTGCGGGCAGCGTTACTGAATCGGGTTTGCATTTGGAGGCTGACCTTTGCTCATTTTCGTTTTTGCATTGTCGATCTTGTCGGCCAGTTTTTTGTTTTGCGGGTCGAGGTTGAGCGCCTTTTGCCACGCATCCAAAGCCTGCGCCGGTTTGTTTAACTTCGCGCAGGCATCTCCGACGTGTTCAAGCACAACCGGATCTTCACGAGTTAATTTTTGCGCGGCGCGGAGGAGATCGTTCAGTGCTTGGTCGAATTTACCCTGGCGGAACTCGAGCCATCCCAATGTGTCGATGTAGGCGCCATTGTTGGGATCGGCTTGGAGAGCAAGTTTAATCATTTGCTCGGCTTCATCGAGATGGGTGTCATGCTCGGCCCACATATAAGCGAGGTAATTGTAGGCATCAGCGGCGTTGGCCGGATCAACCGCAATCGATTTTCTAAAAAGGTCCGCCGCTTTGTCGTGAAGACCGGCTTGTTCTGCGGCCGCACCATAGTCGAAATAAAATCGCGCGTTGGCAATCTCAGCACCTTCCGCTTCAGCTTCATGTAAAGCTTCTTCGAATGTCGCCACTGCTTCCTGAAAATGCTTCGCTTCGCGTTGAGCAATGCCAAGGTAATAAACGATTTCAGGCGTTTGCGGAAAGTGTTGTCGCGCTTCGCTCAGCACTTTGACTGCTCGCTCGTTCTGCTTCAACGGGCCAAGAAGGAGTTCGGCCAAATGGAGATAGGGGCTGGCTCGACCAGGATTGATGATCAAACTCTGCTCGTAATTGGCCGCTGCTTTCGCAAATATCGCTTTGGCCTCATCCCCCTTTTTTTCACGTTCCAACGCGCGGGCAACGTCATCCAGCAACCCAGCTAACAAATCGTATGGTTGATATTTTTCGGGATGTTCCTTGATAATTGCTTCGAGCATCTCCACCGCCTTCTCGCGTTGATTCGTTAAAACGAAACCGGTGGCGAGCTTCTCCCGCGCGTTGATATCGTCCGGTTCGAGCTCAAGCAGGCGTAAGTAGAGCGGGATGGCTTCCTTGATTTGCTGGGTGGAAGCATAATAATCGGCGACGTCTTTAAGTGCCGCTGCATCGTCGCCGGCACGGTCAGCCGCCTTTTTGAATATGTCGTTTACCCGCGCGACTTCCTCAGGCTTTGGAGGACGATCGGGTTTAAAAACAATCGAGGCATAAAGTTTCCCGAGGCGGGCCCAGAACGCGGGGTTATCACTCTTGGTCTCGATTGCGCGATCCAGAGATTGGAGCGCCTTCTTTTCATCTCCAGCTCCGAGGGCGATTTCGCACAGACGTTCGTAAGCGTCGATATTGTGGGGATCGAGCGCGATCGCCCGATTCACATAGTCGATGGCCTGGTCAGTGCGTCGAAGATATTTTGTATAGATGAACGCAAGCTGCAGCAAAGGTCCAGGAGCGCTCGGGTTTGCTTTAACGGCGTCTTTTAAAACGTCGATCGCCTCCGGGAAATCATCCTGCCGCGTAAGCAGTGCCGCCACCCGCGAGGCTAGATTTGCCTGCCCCGGATCGACATCGAGTACTTTGCGATAGGCCGCCAGTGCTTTGTCCATTTCCCCGTTTTCCTCAAACGACATTCCTTCAACAAAGTGGGCCAAGGCATCCGCTTTGTGCTCGCCGTCAGGGCGAAGTAAGAGGTCTTTAGCCGGCGTGATGAACACGGAGTCTTCTTGGCGGACGGATTTTTTCGTCGGCGCCGGGCTTGGAGAAGCTGGAGGATTTGGCGCAGCAGAACGTGGTCGAGCCACGAGCGAGGCAGCCAACGAGAGGAAGAACGCTCCGACTACTACTCGATGGAGAATCCGATCAAGCCGGCGATTGGGCTCCATCATGTTGCCGATTGTAGTCGCGCGAAACCTTACACGCAAACGTTGGAGCGCGGCCTAACGAGTGAAAAGGCTACGTTTTGTATCGCAAGCGTTTCTTGTGGCGATTCGCCCGCATCCGTTTACGCCGCTTATGTTTTGAGATTTTCGCCTTACGTCTTTTTTTCAGGGAGCCCATAACGAATTTGCACTCTGCCGTTTCCGATCCAACCACGG
>CATPAT010000212.1 GCA_955652155.1 uncultured Chthoniobacterales bacterium
ACGTTCGCCAAAATGTCGGCAACGCGGGATTCGCCAACCAGCGCCATCGGTTCGAGCGACACCTCCGCCGTCATCGTATAGTGAAATTTCCAAAATGGATGATCCAAAGTCTCGAAGAATTTTTGGACTTTAACAACGGTCAGTCCGGCTCGGACCTTTCCCAGCGAGCGACGAAATGCCGGCCACTCCTGAACCAGGATTGCCAATGCCGCCAGACGGCGCTGCGGATGATTGACGGGGCGAGTTGAGCTCAGTTTCCAAATCTTTGCCGGCAAGATCAGTCGTTGCAATCGGTCGCGGTGCGGCCACCAACGGTCCCACAATTCGCGCACATAATTCTTTGCCGACTTTTTGTAGATCGCGAGGTCCGGCGTTTCCAAAAGACCGGCGATACCGAAAAGGATCGCTTCAGCATCTTTCAAGTCCTTGCGCAGAGCCTTTAACGAGAGCCGCTGCGCAATCAGCGTAAGCGGCAGCTTGTTCTCTTTATAACCGAGGGCGGTCGCGATTTCTTGAAAGAGCGCTTCGTCTCGGCCGTGATTGTCGATCTTGGCGCGGATGCGGGTGGCTTTTTTTTGCAAACGAAATTGGGCGGCGGCATCGAGCACGCTCCGGACGCGATCTTCCGGCAAATTGCCCAGAGGCGCCTGGCAACGCCCCGGCCGGGCGAGCGGAATGTTGGCGCTGAACGCCTCCGGTAAAATCGCCGGATCGATCCGGACCTGCGGGACGTTGCGATTCGATTTGGTGCGTGTGAAAAATTGGCGGTCACTTTTATCGACGAAAACGTGAAGCACGGTTTCTTCGAACGCAGGATTGATGGCGTGACCATGCAAATCCCAGTTCCGATCGACCAGATCGATTTCGATGCAGCCCCGCAACGGTTCGCTGCCATTCACCCGAACCGCGGCATCGCAAAAATCGGGTCCGGTTTCGCGGTTCCAGGTGCCAAACTGGACAATGTCGATCTTGTCGCCGGTCGCGCTGACGAAATTCTTCCCAAATTCACCGGCGAACCAGCGTGCTTGGAGCTCTAATTCGTTTGGCGTCCGAAGCGGAAGAAAAAGCGCGCGTTCATGCACGCGGCAGCTCGCGCGCATCTGAGCGTAACGATCTGTGCTGGGGGTCACAGTGCGATTATGAAAAACGATCAGGAAAATGTCACGCCCGAGCTGAAGATTCGTCATTTGTCATTCGGCATTCGTCATTTCATACTGGCGCCATGCTCGACATTCGTCTGATTCGCGAAAAACCGGATTTTGTTCGTGAACGGGTCGCGTCCCGCGGCGGCGACGAAGCCGCGAAGATCGACGAGCTGTTGAAGGTCGATGCGAAGCGGCGAAAAGCCGAGACTGAGCTGCAACGGTTACAGTCCGAGCGCAACCGATTGAGCAAGGAGATCGGCGGGAGAAAATCCCGCGGCGAAGCAACCAAAGATCTCGAGGCCGAAGTGCGAAAGATTGGCGACCAGATTGTCGATCTTGAGCAGCGCTCGGCCAGCTTCGACGAGCAGCAAAGAAATCTGCTTCTCGAGATTCCGAATTTGCCGCACGAGTCAGTGCCGTTCGGCAAAGATCCAAGCGCGAATAAACTGGTTCGAGAGTGGGGGACCAAACCGAAACTCGGCGGCAAAGCGCTCGATCACGTCGCGCTCGGCGAGAAATTGAAAATTCTGGATCTCGAGCGTGCGACGAAATTGAGCGGGAGCGGATTTATTTGTTTTGCCGGCGCGGGCGCGAAGCTGGAGCGAGCGCTGATCAACTTCATGCTCGATCTGCACACCCGCGAGCACGGCTACACCGAAATGAGCCCGCCATTTTTGGTTCGGCGCGACTGCATGATCGGCACGACTCAGCTGCCGAAGTTTGAGTCCGATATGTACGGCTTGGAAAACGGCGAACTTTTCCTCGTACCGACGGCCGAAGTGCCGCTGACAAACTTGCATCGAGAGGAGATTTTAACGCCCACGGATCTGCCGAAGAAATTCGTGGCTTATACGCCATGTTTTCGGCGCGAGGCCGGATCGGCCGGGCGTGAGACACGGGGAATTCTCCGCGTCCATCAATTCGACAAGGTCGAGCTGGTGAAAATCACAACGGCGGAAACATCGTACGAGGAATTGGAATCACTGGTGGCGGACGCGGAGAAAGTTTTACAGGTGCTTGGCTTGCATTATCGCGTGATTGAGCTTTGCACCGGCGATCTCACCTTCGGCTCGGCCAAAACCTACGACATCGAAGTTTGGTCGCCCGGTTCCCGCGACGGCGGGACGTATCTGGAAGTTTCGAGCTGCTCCAATTTCGAAGATTTTCAGGCGCGCCGGATGAATCTTCGTTACAAGGGCGCGGACGGAAAAAACAAATTTTGTCACACGCTCAACGGGTCGGGGTTGGCCTTGCCGCGATTGTTCGCGGCGCTGATCGAGAATTTTCAGCAGCCGGACGGTTCGGTGCGACTTCCCGAAAAGCTGCAGTCGTATTTTGGCCGGAATGAAATTAGATAGCAAAAATCCAAGCTGCGGCTGCTTCGGTTGTTCCTAACGGGCCGGTGAAGGTTTCGGTGGGACATCGTAAGGATAGACGCGAGTAACCCAGCCGAAGCGGGGATCATTTGGGTCGACGACATAATTCCATCGCCAGAGTTGGACTTCCATTTCTGTGATAGGGGATCCGAACGTAAGACTGCGGTTACGGCGCTGGACATAAGAAGAGAGAAACGCGTCGAATTTTTCACTGCGTCGTGTTGGGCGAAACACTCTCGCTAAAATATCGCGTGCGTTTGGCAGCCACGCGGGAGAAAAATCACGGGTTGGAATAACGATTGATCTACCGTTTTCCAATGTCGCGATGATCTTAAAATAATGCAACGGGCCCTTCCGTTGCGAGTAAGAGTACATATGCCACGAGCTGAGCGGGTAATATTCTACTGACCAGACCCAAGCTACGAAAAAGATGGCAACCATTAACGCTGTGGCGACTACCGGCAGATACGAAAGTGGCCGCGCCTGGATGTTGTTCCTAACTTGGGCATTTGCGGCCCAATCACCGGTCCGAAAGTGGCGCCGCCAGAAGTCGGTGACCCAATCGACATTTACGAAGATGAGTTGCAACATGAGCAGGTCTGGAAACAGGATGTGTTGGAATACGAGAATTCCGACATGAACACCGATGGCGGCGATCGGCATGACGATTCGCGCGGTCCGCGAGAACAGAACAGTGACGTAGCCCAGTTCGACGATCAGGCCGACGGTTCCAATGATGGCGAAGACGTACTCCGGGGCATGATGCTGCACGAGCCAGATCGTCGCTTTCCATTTGTAATCGAAGAAGATCGGGCTCAACGCGTCCTGGACGAGTTTGGGCTCGATATTGTCGCCGCGGAACCAATCCAAACCTAAGCCGCGAAGTTTGCTCAATCCAGACAGGACATAAACGATCGCCGTCACAGCAAAGCAGGCATAAACACTGAAACCGACCGATTGCTTGCCAGGCGGTGGCTTTTGGTGATTGAGCCAGCTATCGATCGACCACGTTGCGGCGCAAGGAGTCCAAGTAATGACAAGCACGAGGTAAATCAGGACCAGCCCTGAATGATATTGATATGTGTAATGGCGAAGGATCGCCTGCATCAAAAAGAAGCCGAGGCTGCCGAGCAACAGAGTTGGCCGCGTCAGGAATCCGATCAGACCGGAAAACAGCAAGACCGCTGTCGTCCATTGCAGTGTCGCCAGCAAATACGGACTCGAGAGAAGCGTGGAGTAGCCCGGTAGAGAATTAAGCACATGAAAAAATTGATTGTCGTTTCGCATTTCGGCCGGCATCGAAGCAATGGCCGGCAAATTTTCTATCAGCGTATAAATGAGCGCTGTCAGGCAGACCACGATGCGAATCCAGGCGAGCTGCCGCGGAGTTCCGTTTACGAGTCGTGGCGAGGAAAAGTCGAGAGCGCGAAAGATCTTAACTAGCGCGCCGACTAACAGCACCGCGGCGGCTCCGGAAATGGCTAGTTTTAATCCACCAGATTTCAGCCAACCGGAGCCCACTAGTGAGAGGAGCGACAAGCCAAGGGCGACCGCACCAGGATTGAAACGCGATAATCGATCCTGCTTGCGGCTGCTGCGATCAGATTTGTCCGGCCGGTGTCTTTGGATTGTCATGCAGCGCCCAGGAATTCTAGGTCGTTGGTTCCTTGAAAAGATCCATCTGCGATTGGTCTTTCGGAGCGAATTGTTTTTCCGATGTTGAAGGCAGTGGAAGTTCGTAGCCGAGGCGCTGGGCAAGACGCTGCGCCGTTTCCGGGGCAAAGCCTTCAAAGTGGTTGCTCACGAATGCCCAAACGTTGCGAACCTCACCGAGGTGCCGCTCGATCTTTAGGGCCCAGCTTTCCAGGGCCGCTTCGCGTTTCCACAGAAGCGTGTCGTAGCGGTGAACGAATTTGCCGGCGCCGTCATATTTGGTCGCGTAATCGCCGAGCAGACGCAGATAAAGGAAATCGGTTGTCCGTGGCAAAAATTCGAACGGCGCAAGATTGCGTTCATTGAGCGGACTGGTGTCGGCCCAAACCCAACAGATGCGGTGTTGTTCCAACAATCGGATGATTTGTGGCCGGTGCCAGCCGGCGTGACGAAATTCAATGGCAAACCGGAAACCTTTCGGAAGCTGCACGAGAAATTTTCGCAGAATCTGTCTGCCATCCTTGGGCGTAAAAGATGGCGGCAGTTGAATCAGCACAACCTGGAGCTTCGACTCGAGCGGCTCGATTGCGCGGAGAAACGCATTGAATTCGGCGGTGCAATCGCGCAACCGGCAGACATGGGTGATTTCGCGCGGCAGTTTGCAACTGAAACGAAAGGAAGCTGGAGTGAAATCGACCCAGCGCCGGACCGCGTTTTCCGCCGGAACACTGTAAAAGGTCGAATCGATTTCGACCGCGGGAAAGTAGCGGGCATAAAATTCAAGCCGTTGGGAATCGGGCAGTTCTGCAGGATAAAAGCTTCCGCGCCATTCTGGGAAACTCCAGGCGCAGGCGCCGATTCGAATTTTTTGTTGGTCGGTAAGGTTCAAATCCAGGGGAAATCTAAGCTAAATCGGAACGCGCGGGAAGATGTCGATCTTGTCCGCCGGATACGGCGGACTCATGTCGCGGACCGCAATCTGAACGACGCGAAAACAGTAAGGTTTCACTTGTGACCCAACTTGACGGAGGAGATAAGTCAATTACCCTGCCAGTCCCGATGAAATTCCGAGTTCTCCCGTGGTTTTTGCTGCTCGCACTGGGCCTGTTTTTGATTCAAACCACCGATGGTGCGGTCGTTTTTCGGCCAGGTGAAAAAGCAAAGTATGTCCCGCCCGGGGAAGAGGAACTGAACGGGAACGCGGCCGAACTTTTTGAAATCGGGCAAAAGGCCGAAAAGGAAGGCAATCCAAAGCGAGCCATTCGCGCCTATCGTCAACTTGTCCGCCAGCATCCGCGCGATGCGCTGGCAGCCGGAGCCGCATTTCGCACAGCTGTGTTGATGGAGCAGGTGCATGATTACTTGGTGGCCGCCGGCGCGTACCGGGTGGTGGTGACAAATTATCCTACCAGTCCGCATTTTCTGGAAGCGATCGAAGCACAATTCCGGATCGGAGAAATGTATCTGGCCGGGAAAAAACTGAAAGTGCTCGGTATTCCTATGGCCACTTCGATGGATCGCGCGGTAGAAATTTTTGCGGCCGTGATTCGGACCGCGCCCTACGGCAAATACACCGCGCGGGCACAATTCGACATTGGTCTGGCCCGCGAAAAACAGGGAGCGAACGACGCCGCTCTCCAGGCCTATGCGGCGGTGATAGAGAAATTTCCAAACGATCCGGTGGCGGCAGACGCGCAATATCAAATTGGTTACATCTGGTTTACTGCCGCACGCGCTGGGACCAAGGACATCGCGGCAACCAACAACGCCCGAACTGCATTCCAGGATTTTTTGTTTCGTTATCCCAACAGCGAAAAAGCAGCCCAAGCGCGCGCCAATCTTCAACAATTGGAGCACAAGGCGACCAGCAGCTCATTCGATGTCGCCCGCTATTACGACAAACAGAAAGCCTACCGCGCAGCGGTTATTTATTACAACGAAGTGATTCGGCAGCAGCCGGGATCGGTCGAAAGCGAAAAAGCGAAAAAACGGATCGATCAATTGCGGGCCAAGCTCGGTGACAAGGTGCTTCAGCCGTTACAAGAAGTGGAAGCGGAAAAAAAGGAAGCGGAAAAAAAGAAAGGCGCTGCGCAGGAGAAAGCGAAGAGCGCCGGGCAGAGCTCGCCCGCTCTGAATTCCGCGCCGATATTGCCGCCCGATTTGGACAGCGCATTACCGCCGCCTGCTTCGACATCGCTGGACACAACTTTGGCTCCCGCGTCTTCGAGCGAGCCGGCTAGCAGCGCCACGCCCGAACCGTCGAGCACATCGCGAGAAAGCGCGACGCCTTCGCGACCTGAAGATTCCGGTTCTTCTGAAGCAATGGCTTCGCCGACGCCGTGAAGAATTCGATTGCGGTAGCGTTAGCCTGCCTCAGTTTGAGCGGTTGCCTTGGCTATCACATCGGACCCGCCAAGCCATATTATCTTCGCGACGTTCACACGATTGCGATCCCGACTTTCGTCAATAAGACGCTCTTGCCCCGCGTGGAAGTGCTCGTGACCGATACCGTGATCAAACAATTTCAACAGGACGGTACTTTTCGAATTGGAAGTGGCGGATCGGCGGACGCAACTTTGAAAGGTGAAATCATTCGCATCAGCAGGTCACCGGCGCGTTCGGTGACCGGAAATGTTTTGGCGACGAGCGAATTTAATCTGTCCATGCGCGTGAGATACAGACTGGTAGGTCCAGACGGCAAACCGCTCGGCCCTTTTGCCGAGGTGGTTGGAACCACGAGTTTCTTCGTCGGAACGGACGTGACCACCGATGAGCGCCAGGCACTACCTCTGGCCACCGAAGAATTGGCCACCCGGCTTGTCACCCAGCTGAGCGAAGGCTGGTGATGCGGGATGAAAGGGGAGGAGAAACTTTGGGAAATTCTCAACGATAAACTCGAAACGCTCCGCGCGAGCAGCCGTTTGCCCGAAGCCATTCGTGTCGCCGAAACTTTGCTCGAACTGGCCAAGCGCACGTTTGGCGAGGATGACAATACGCTGGCGTTGAGTTACGAAAAACTGGGGCAGCTTCTCGACCAAGGTGGTGACCGCGCCAAAGCCAAACCCTACCTGCTAAAGGCGCACGGCGTTCTGGAAAAAGCCAAACCACCGAACCAGCGGATGCTTTACCGGTCGGCGCGGCGGCTCGCTTTCTTGTGCGATAACCTCGGCCAACAGGAAGAAGCGATCCGGTATTACGAGAAAGCGATCGCGGCCGGCACGCAACTGGACGACCTTTCCTATGCGGATCTGGGGACAATGCTTAACAACGTCGCCCTCATTTTCAGGAAATCAGGCCGGCAGAAAGCGGCGGAGCCGTACTACCTGCACGCCCTTCAGATTTACGAGAAGCAACTCGGGCCGCAGCACGCCGACGTCGCGTCGGTGCTGAATAATCTCGCAGTCTTTTACACCAACGAGAAGCGTTATTCCGAGGCGGAGAAAACGCATCTGCGTGCGCTCGGAATTAGAGAAAAAGTGCTGCCGCCAACGCATCCCGACATCGCTCAATCAAAATGCAATCTGGCCGTGGTTTATCATTCCCGAGGCGATTATCCGAAAGCAGCCGAGCTTTATCGAGCGTCGCTTAAGAGTTGGGAAGAAGCGACCGACAAACCGCCTGAAGATTACGAAATCGTCGCGGCTAATTATGCCGATCTGCTGCGTTCGTTAGGCAAAGCCCGGAAAGCGCAACAACTCGAAGCACGGGCGCGCAAACGGCGGCGCGGTTAAGGCGCGGCGCGAGATCGACATCTGCTCTTCCTCTCACTTTTCTTCTTCGCCTGCTTGAGACTTAACGGACTAAGATTAAGAGGAAAATTGAGATCCCTGTGCCGATGAGTTTTCACGTTGCGCCTGCACGCACTCTGCGCATGGTAGTTGCCCTCGCTCGCTCACGTGGCGGAATTGGCAGACGCGTACGGCTCAGGACCGTATGGGGCAACCCGTGGAGGTTCGAGTCCTCTCGTGAGCAATTTGCTCGACGATCAGACGCCCGTCGGTTGTAACGTCACCGCAAATTAACGCATATGCAGTTACGTCTCTATATCCACATTGGACTTTGGTGCACACTGTTCGCAGTCTTTCTTGCCTTTGCCATACCGATTGTCGGGCCCGCGCTCGTAGAAAATCAAATCGGTCCGGCCGAAGTGAATCGATCGATCGATGCTTACATTCTGGCTTTGACCGGGATCAAACACGGTTCGGAGAAACTTCCAGATGTCTTCAGTAGGTTGCCGAAAGCAGGACCACTCATAATTGTTGTCCGCAAGGATGACTCTCAAAGTGAGTTTCTTGGGATGATGATTGGGTACGTTTCATGGCCACGGGAAATTA
>CATPAT010000213.1 GCA_955652155.1 uncultured Chthoniobacterales bacterium
AATTTTGTTAAATCGACCGCCGACCCGATCACCTCGATTTTTTCAGGGGCGATCCCGTATTGTTCGATGAATTCTTTTTTAATGATTTGGGCATCGGCGACGATTTTTGCGCAACCGTGCCGATAAATGAAGGCGCGGTTTTTTTTGCCGAGCGGATCGGTAATGCAGCGGGCGCGCGTCACCGGCCAACCGCAGAGAAAAAGCGGCAGGCAAAGCCAGTGGTCTTTTGAACTGTAGCTTTTGATCAGGTCGACGCGGTTGCGGCGGCAGAAAAGCCAGATGCGTAAGGAGACAACCGGATTGATCCGATGCTTGAGGGACATCGGGACTACCGGAGTGCCCAACTCGCGCGCCTTGGTGAGCACTTCACTGGTCGGATCGCAAATGAGCCAGGCGCGGTGGCCGTTTGCGTTCAGCCAATTGATTTCAAGGCAGGTGCGATATTCCTGTCCGCCCCAACTGCCACTGCTCTCAAGATGAAGTAAATTCACGCGCGATTGTCGACCTTTTCGCCAGTTTGACTGATTTCTCCGCGTTTTTCGAGAATATAATCGTGGATCGTATTAACCGTCCGCAGCGCCTTGCCGGCCACCTCCGAGTTCGGCACCCCCACTCCAAATGTCTTTTCCATGCTGACCACCAACTCAAGAGCATCAATCGAGTCCAATCCGAGGCCATTCGGGCCGAAGAGTGGCAGATCGTCGCCGATTTGGTCCGGTGTTGTTTGCAGCATCAAATTTTTGACCAGCATCTCTTTAATACGCGCGCGTAGGTCGACAGCGGACATAATCAGCGGCGGCGAAATTGTCGTAATCGGCCCTATAGGTCAACTGCGCTTTGTCATGCCGCGCGAAAATGCCATTCGGCTCGGACTTCAGACTTGATCGGCCTTGCCGCCGGGAGTGGCACCTTGGTTCGGATCGGGTCGGACGGCGCTGCTTGCTGGAGCGTCCGTTCGGGCAACGGTCGATGCTGGCGGCGGATTACCTTTGGCCGCGTCGTCACTGTGACCAGCCTTATGTAGCTCATCCGTGAATTCGTCCTTGGCCTTTTGGAATTCTTTGATCGCCTGACCAAGACCGCGAGCGAGCTCCGGCAGCTTCTTGGCGCCAAAGAGAACGAGGATGATGACCAGAATGACGAGCAGGTCTGGGCCGCCAAGATTCATGAAACTGGCGAGGAAACTCATATTCAATCGCAACATTCAGACCCATTGCCCCAACTTGCAAGGCAATTTGGGCACGCCCTTGATCGGATGGCTTGGCTGGGCCGGCCGTAGCGTCTTGTGATTTCGCGCAGGGGGCGTAACTTCGTCGGTGCAAATTTATCCGCCCGTTGAACGGACTCGTCCTGGGGGAAGCCGGGCATTTACGTTGATCGAGATCATTATCGCGGTCGCGATTCTGACCGTTATACTTTTGATGGCGGTGCCCAGCTTGGAAGGGGTTTTCGCAGACAGAAAATTGCGCGCATCTCTGGACGGATTTAACAAGCTCGTTCGAGAAGCGCAGGAACGAAGCGTGGCCGAGCATCGCGCTTACTTGGTTGTTTGGGGCGAGAAGGATGTGATTGTGCAACCGGAGGCGTTCGCCAAAGGCGAGGAGAAGAAAGCGGTGGCGACATTTGCATTGGAACGGGGAAGCGCGTTGACGCTTACTTTGCCGGCTGCCCTCACGGCCAAGCCCGCGGGTGAGTGGATTTTCTGGCCGACGGGTACCTGCGAGCCTGCAATCGTTCGGTTTGTAGGAAGAGCGGGAACGTGGACGGCAAATTATTCGCCGCTTACGGGCTACGGCCAGTTGGCAAACTATGCGGCGAAGTAAAAAAGGTTTCGCGCTTTACGAAGTGCTGATGGGCCTGGCGATTTTCGCTCTCGGCGTGCTCGCACTCGGCCGCGCGGTGCAAAACTGTCTCAACGCCAGCACTCTCAACGCGGAGGAAGACCGTGTCCGGCAAATTTTATCCAATCGAATGGCCGAGGTTCAGGCCACGCCAGGATTTCCCGATCCGGCAAAGGAATTCAACGTCGACACCGGTTACGGAATGGTGAAGCTGATTCAAAAAAGCGTCCCCGCTGAATTGGAAGAAAACAACGGAACGCAACTCGCCGGTGTGAATCGAGTTAGGCTCACAGTAAAGTGGACGCGCGGCGGCGCCGAGCAATCGCAGCAAATCGAATTTTATGTTTATCGCCCCGGTTAATCGCCGACGCGGATTCACCTTGCTCGAGATCATCATGGCGGTTGCGATTTTGGCCACGATGGCGTTGGCCATCTATCGCTTCGTCCAATCCAATCTGGTGGCGATTCGTCTTTCTTCCGAAGCGCTCGCGGTCGATGCGCGTTACGACGGTTTGCGCGAAGTGCTCGCCGCGCAATGGCAGAGCTTGCCTCCCGGAAAAGGCGCGCTGCTTGGAGAGGCCTTCAAATTGAGTGATCGCGAGCAGGACGAAATCCGATGGATTTGCAGTGCGGGTCCAGGTTTGATGACGCGCTATGCTGCGGCCGATTTTGTAGTGGCGTTGCGGTTGCAATCGGAAAAGAAAGATGGCGATCGGCTCGATCTCGGCTTTCTGCGAAAACCGAAAGACGACTCGTCGCTCACCAACGCGAACGAAAGCTGGGTTCCGCTAATTGAAAATGTGCGCAGTTTCCAAGTTCGCTATTTTGATGCGCGTTTAAATGTGTGGGTGGAACGGTGGACGGACGCCGGAACGTTGCCGCGGCTGGTGAAATTAACGGTCGGTCGGACGGATGCCGGCGTGCCATGGGAGGCGATTATTCCGCTTGGCCGGACGCCGATGTGATGATGTCGATCTTATGAAGATGCCTTCATCAAATTCGAAATTGATTTCTGGCGCGGCTATCATGCTGGCACTCTGGGCGATTTTTTTGTTGAGCGCGCTGGTGATTTCGTGGGCGCTCGACATCGATTCGCGGTTATCGCTTTCAGGCGAGGGAGCGCGAATGTTGAAGGCGGAGGCGGTGGCCTGTTCCGGAGCAGAAGTGGCGCTGCATCCAGCAGTCACTCCAGGTTCGCGAAATCTGAGCGGGCAATTGGATAACGGGGCGAGTTATGAGGCGCGACTCAGCGGTGAAGGCGGACGTTTGAATTTGAACTGGCTGCTGGCGGGAGAAGATCCCGAACGACTGGAAATCTTACGGCGATTTCTCGAGATTAAGGAAATCGATCTCCATGAACGTGACACCATGGTAGATTCGCTGCTTGATTGGGTGGAGCCAAACACCGGTCTGCATCATTTAAATGCGCCGTCGGAGAGTGACGACTATCATCCACCGCACACTTTGCTGACGCGTATCGAGGAGTTGAAGAAAATCGCCGGCTGGTCCGAATTCACGAGCACGCCCGGATGGGAAGATGAATTCACTCTCAACAGCAGCGGCCCAGTGGATTTGGCGTGGGCATCGCGCGACGTCCTGCTTGCTTTGCCAGG
>CATPAT010000214.1 GCA_955652155.1 uncultured Chthoniobacterales bacterium
GCCGGGCGACGAAGTGATTATCCCCTCGCCCTACTGGGTCAGTTATCCCGACATGGTGCGGCTGGTTGGCGCCGAACCGGTGATCGTGCCGACGATGGAACGTAACAATTGGAAGATGCGTCCGGAAGATTTCGAAAATGCGATGACGCCGCGGACGAAAATGTTGATCATGAACAGTCCGTGCAATCCAACCGGGTCGGTTTACACCCGCGAAGAACTGGGGGCAATTGTCGAGGTCGCCAGCGGCGAGGACATTTACATTTTGTCGGACGAAATTTACGAGAAACTCGTTTACGACGATGCCAAGCACGTCAGCATCGCATCGCTCTCGAAAGAAGCTTACGACCTGACCATCACCGTCAACGGATTCAGCAAATCCTACGCGATGACCGGATGGCGGCTCGGTTATCTGGCGGCTCCGGAAGCAGTGGCAAAGGCGGTCGATTCAATCCAAAGCCACACCACGGCGAATCCGTCCTCGTTCTCGCAACGGGGGGCGCTCGCCGCGTTGAAGGGCGATCAGCAATGCGTCGCCGACATGCGCGAGGAATTCGACATGCGTCGCAATTACATGATCGATCGCCTCTCCAAAATTCCAAATGTGACCGCGGTGAAACCGCAGGGCGCGTTCTATGTTTTGGTGAATGTCAGTCAGCTCGGACTGACGTCGCAAAATTTTGCCGATCGATTGCTCAGCAAAGCAAACGTGGCCGTCGTACCGGGCGCGGCCTTTGGTGATGATCGCACCATCCGGCTCAGCTACGCGACCAGCATCGACATCATCAAAAAAGGTCTCGATCGGTTGCAAGATTTCTGCCGGACGCTCTAAGGTGGAACGCGCTCTCCGAGCGCGTTGCTAATATTTGCGGCTGCGCCGCCTTATCTTAACATCGCCCTCGGAGAGGCCGATCCACCTTCCACTTTCATGTCCGGTCACCTCGCGCTCATTCTTCACGCGCACTTGCCGTTCGTTCGGCATCCCGAACACGAGCATTTCCTCGAGGAAGACTGGCTCTTCGAGGCGATCACCGAAACTTACATTCCGCTGCTGCAAATGATGCAGCGGCTCGTGAACGAGAGCGTTCCGTTTAAACTCACGATGTCGCTCACCCCGACGCTGTGCGCGATGTTACAGGACGAACTTTTGCGCGAGCGCTACGTCCGGCATCTAGACCTTCTTATCGATCTCGCGCTGCGCGAGCGAAAACGTAACCGCAACCAGCCCGAGCTAGCCGAGTTGTCCGAATTTTACTTTGAATTGTTTTCGACCAGCCGCCGTTTCTTTGTTGATGAATGGAAAGGCGATTTGCTCGTGGCGTTTCGACAACTGCGCGACGCCGGAGCGCTCGAGATCATCGGCTGCGCGGCCACGCACGGATTGCTTCCGCTGATTCAACAGCAATCACCGGCAGCGGCCCGCGCGCAACTTCTCATTGGGCGTGACGCGCACGTCGATCTCTTCCAAGCCGATCCCACGGGCCTTTGGCTGCCTGAATGTGCGTATGCCCCCGGGCTCGACACGATTTTGCAGGAAGCGAATATTCGATGGTTCGTTCTAGACGCGCACGGATTGTTGTTCGGAAATCCGCAGCCGCAGCGCGCGATTTATGCGCCATGTTATACGGCCGCAGGTCCAGCTGCGTTCGCGCGCGATCGCGACTCGAGCCGCCAGGTTTGGAGCGCGGAGGAAGGTTACCCTGGCGATCCGGCATATCGCGAATTTTATCGCGACGTCGGTTTCGATCTTCCGCTTGAACATTTGGGGCCGATCGCGCGCGGTGTGCGGAAATTTTCCGGCGTGAAATATCACCGCATCACTGGCCGGAAAGGCGAAAAACAATTCTATGACCGGGCCGCGGCCGAAAAAGCCGCTGACGCGCACGCCACCCATTTCGTGGAACAACGCCGGGCACAATTGGGACAGCTCGCCGCCGTTGATGTCGATCCAATCCTGATCGCGCCGTTCGATGCGGAATTATTCGGCCACTGGTGGTTTGAGGGACCGCGCTTTCTCGAATTGTTCATCCGCAAGGCTGCGTTCGATCAAAGCGAATTTCGCCTAACGACTCCGAGCGAATATTTGGCGATGCATCCGACCCAACAAACAATCGAGCCGGGAACATCGACTTGGGGCGACAAAGGCCATCTTGAAGTCTGGATCGACAAGAATAATTCATGGATTTATCCGCATTTGCACGCGGCGGCGCAGCGGATGACCAAAGTGGCAAACGCGCACAAAAATGATTCGAGCGAGCTCAATGATCGCGTTCTCAAGCAACTGGCCCGAGAGCTGTTACTCGCGCAAGCGAGCGACTGGGCGTTCTTGATGCGAACAGGCACGGCCCGCGAGTACGCGAGCAAGCGGACAGTCGATCACCTCGCCCGCTTCAATAAACTGCACGATCAGTTCGCGGCCGAACAACTGGATGAAAAATTTCTGGCTGATTGCGAATGGCGCGACAACCTTTTCCCGAACCTGAATTGGCGGTATTACTGTAGCGACGGTCTATGACCGTTGCTGAATTAGTGCGACGCTCTCAGAGTGCCGCTACAGAAGAATGAAGAAAAAATACGCTTCAATTTTAATCGTCTTTGCGATTGGCGGCATTGCTTTCGCCCAAGAGTCGCCGTCGGCCTCACCAGAACAAACTCCGGCGTCATCGCCTTCAGCATCTGCATCGCGAAATGTTCAGCTCCGGTTTGTTCCACCTCCGATGGAAGGAACGATCAGTCTCGGGATTTTTGATTCGAACGACAAACTCGTCCGCGTTCTCCACCGTGAATCAAAAGTGGACAATTTCACAATTGATGAGAATTCGCTCAAGACGACCTGGGATGGAAAGAACGACGCGGGCGAAGATTTGCCGACGGGGAAATATCGTGCCCGCGGCTATGCGGTTGGGCGTCTAAAGGTGGACGACCTTGGCAAAGGGGAGGCGCTTCCGAGCGGTGCGGCCGATCATGTTTCCGTAAAACTCGTCACGAACCCGCTCGTGAGCGATACGCGCTCGGTCATGGAACTTGGCGTCGGCGTCGATAGCAAAGGAAGTTTCCTGAAAACGATGGACGGATTACCGCTGGCGACGATCAATGAGACACCGAATCTGGCTCGCGTTTCGCTCGCAAAAGAGGGTGAGAAAGCGGCTAATATTTGGCAGGATGACGGATCTTCGGTCGAACATCTTCGCGTGTCGAACATCGACAAGATGATGGCATTTGATTGTGGTTTTTTTGAGCTGAAGTAACGCCGCTGGTCAGAATAAGAAATCTTTGTTTAGTTAGGCGTCATGGCTTCCGCGCCTGAATTTCAACACACGCTATCGAAGGCTGCCGGTTTCAGCGGCATGTCGCTGCACACGGGCGAGAAAGTTTCGCTGAAGCTGCACCCGGCGCCGGCCAATCACGGAATTAAATTCAAACGCAAGGATTTGCCGGACGAGCCCACGATCGACGCCAAGATCGACAATCTCAAAATGGTCGAGCGCGCGACGACGATCGGTGAAGGATCGATCCGTGTGCATACAGTCGAGCATGTGCTGGCAGCGTTATCGGCGATGGGGGTGGACAACGCGATCGTAGAAATGGACGCGAACGAACCGCCAATCGGCGACGGAAGCGCGAAAGCATATGTCGATGTAATCAAACGCGCAGGCGTTTCGGCACAGGAAGCGCCGCGAAAATTCTTTCATGTTCGCGAACCGATGCACATCGAAACGAAAACGGGCGCAATGCTCGTGCTGCTGCCGGACAGCAACGGCTTGCGGATTTCGTGCACCCAAGCCGGGCCAAACAATCGTTTCACGCAATTCATGTCGACCGACATCGAACCGGAACTCTTCGAGCGCGAGATCGCGCCGGCCCGGACGTTTGTTTATTACGAAGAGGTCGAGTCGTTGATGGAGAAAAATTTGATCAAGGGTGGTAGTCTGGAAAATGCGGTGGTGGTGCGCGGCGACGCAGTCTTGAGCAAAGAGCCGTTGCGGTTTCAGGACGAATTCGTCAGGCACAAAATCCTCGACATTGTTGGCGACCTCGCGCTGGTCGGCTGTCGGATTCGTGGTCACCTCATCGCGGTCAAACCCGGGCACGCGGCGAATGCAGAATTAGCTCGCGCGATCGCGAAGGAACAATCGCGCCGCGATACCCTGGCGGTGCCGCGAGTTGTGCCGAAAGGCAACGGCGGCCTCGACAGCGAAGAGATCATGCAGATCTTGCCACATCGTTATCCCTTTTTGATGGTCGACCGCATCATCAGCTTCGACGAAAGCGGAACCAAATGCATCGGCGTCAAATCGGTCACGATCAACGAACCGTTTTTCCAGGGACACTTTCCGGGCCATCCGGTGATGCCGGGTGTAATGCAGGTGGAAGCTATGGCGCAGGTCGCGAGTTTGTTGCTGTTCAAGCTTGCGAAAACCACCAGCCGGATCGGTTATTTCATGAGCGCGGACGACGTGAAGTTTCGCAAGCCGGTGATGCCGGGAGACACGATGTTCATTCACGCTGAGTTGACGAAAGCGCGCGGTGAGCGGTTAGCAAAAGCGAAGTGCCATTGCGTAGTGAATGACGCGATTGTTTCCGAAGGCGAATTGATGTTCACGTTTCTCGATCGATGAGCGAGGTGCAGATTCATCCGACGGCGATTGTCGATCCTGGCGCGCAAATCGGTGTGGGAACAATGATCGGGCCGTACTGTGTGATCGGCCCGAACGTCGTGCTGGGGCAAAGCTGCTGGCTGCAACATCACGTCACGTTGTGCGGGCCGATGCGCGCCGGCGCTAAAAATAAGTTTTACGCCTACTGCTCGATCGGTCAGCAAACGCAGGACCTGAAATACGCGGGCGAGCCGACCTATCTGGAAATTGGCGACGAAAATGCGTTTCGCGAATTCGTCACCGTAAATCGGAGCACCACCAGCGATGGCAAAACGCGAATCGGCAGTCGCGGAAATTTTCTGGCTTACAGCCACATCGGGCACGATTGCACCGTTGGAAACGAAGTCGTTTTTTCCAACAATGGAACACTGGCCGGACATGTGCAGGTCGGCGACAACGCAGTCATGGGCGGTCTCACCGCGGTCCACCAATTTTGCCGCATCGGCCGCTTCGCCATCACCGGTGGTTGCTCAAAGATTGTTCAGGACGTTCCGCCGTTCATGATCGCCGACGGAAACCCCGCGGAAATTCGCGGAGTGAATCTGGTGGGCTTGGAACGGAAAAATTTTCCAGCGGAAAGGGTGAAGTGGATCAAGGAGGCGTTCCGCCTGATCTACCGCTCTAAATATAATACGGGCCAGGCGGTGGAAGCGGCCCGAAAGGAACTGCCGCAGAGCGAAGAGGTTCGCGAAATAGTCGAATTCATCGAAAAGACCGAGCGCGGAATCATTCGTTAGCGCGCCACAAATAAATTAATGCGCGCGCGGCGTCGGTGTCGGCGTCGGTGATACGCCGCGCAAGTCCTGTTCAACACTTCTGAGCAGCGGCGCCGCCGGCGCGTCGCCGGCAATCCGCAACGTGCTGCGGATTAGATCAACGCCGCGTTTTGGCTTCTTGAGTTTCTTCCACGCATCGGCCTCTTCGAGCACAACTCGCAGAATATCGTCGCGGGTTGAGTAACAGGTGCGCGCCTGGCCAAAGTAGCTCGTGGCTCCAGCCAGATTTCCGTCACCCGCCTCCATCAGCCCGAGGTCTTCGACCATTGGACAATTGCGCGCGCGTGAAGCGGCTTGGCGCGCCAGCAAGCGATATTGAGCCGACCCGTTGGTGAAATTTCGCACGGCAAAGTCGTGATAGTTTTTCCAGCTGTTGGCTTTCCCCGAATCGGCCGTCGACTCCAGCTGCAGCCAGGTTGAATAAGGTCGGTAGAGGGGATCGCCTACCATGACTGACATCCAGGAGATCGCCTCAGTGGCGGCATAAGCGCTTTCGGCAAAGGTGAAGCCATGAAGCAAACGGTCGTTTAGAATGTTCGGATGCGTCGTCAATTGCAGGTAAGGCTCATACACGTTGCCAACGCTCGCGGCCGCGCCATGCGAGACGAGTGGGCCGACCCAGTTTGCATTCCGGTCGCGCAATGTGTTCGCACTAAACGAATGGATATGCATCGCGACCGCCCCCGGCACAAAATGGAAGTCTGGATTGGCGAACGGCCCGGCGACATTGGGATAGTACCAGCCGTAATACAACGCGCAGTCCGTCATTGGATAACCCTCTGGAAAAATTCCGGGGATCGGACTCTGATACACAACCGGGATTCCAACTTTGTGGAGTTGCTGCGGAATTTCTGCCAGCCATTGGTCGCCTAATCCGTAACCGGCCGAGGGACCATGCGAACTATCAACATAGGCACGCCCCCAAAGGCCAGTTTTCTCGGCCGCAACCGAATCGATGATCATTTGCCGCACTGTTGCCACGCTGGGGGCATCCAGCCGGCAAACGAGTAGGAGCGCGACGTCATCCCATTGATCGATCGTGCGAAAACTCTTGAAATAACTGTTCAGCTTCGCGCCAGAAATCTTCGGCGAGAAATAACCGAGGGTCGCAATCTCGGAATCGACCGAAGCTTCGTTGCGGCCGTCGATCGGTCCGCCCGCTGATTCGTCGCCGGGGTATGGCGCAGCAGTCGGCTTAATTTTCAGTGGCATCCCTTTAATCAGGGCGACAAAACGAATCGATGTTGAAAGGACGGCGTCTTGATGTTCCGCTGTTTCGCGGATGGTCCACCACTTTCGTGATTTGAAAGCTTCGCGAAGTGGTTCGGCAATGTTGCCGTCATACTCTTCCCGAGTGATTTCCTCGTCCACCGAGCACGTGAGCCCGATGATGTGATCATACGCGATGCCCCGTTGCTTTGCATAGAACCTCGCCAGCTCCGGCGAGTCCGGCGCCGATTTGTTGTAAACAACGATTGTCGATGTCGCGAGCGGTTGCTCAGCGCGAACCTGGATCACGACCATAAAGACGACCAGCAAAGCGAGGAATGATCTATGATGTCTCATTTAAAGCGATTAGCTTTCGGAGTTGAAAGTTCGGTCGTCCGAGTTTGAAATCTTCAACAGCGCCGCATTCTCAACTCTCAACCCTCAACTCTCAACCTTTCCATGCCGGCTGTTTTGAATCTGCTGCGGATCAAAAATCTCGCGCTGGTGGAGGAGCTCGAGTGGCAGATTGCGCCCGGTTTTACCGCTATCACCGGTGAAACCGGTGCAGGGAAATCGATCATCATCGGCGCGCTTCAACTCTTACTCGGCGAACGCGCGGATAAATCACTCATTCGCACCGGGGCCGATACTTGCACCGCCGAAGCCGTTTTTACCGGCAAAGAATTGAAGAAGTTGAACCCACACCTGGTCGAAGCGGGCGTCGAGCCGTGCACGGATGAGCTTATTATTAAGCGAAGTCTCTCTGCAGCGGGCAGCAATCGTCAGTTCATCAACGGTTCGCCCACCACGTTGTCGATCCTGAAAAATGTGGGCGACGCGCTGGTCGATCTTCACGGTCCGCACGATCACCAGTCTTTACTCTCACCGGACAAGCAGCTCGACCTGCTCGATTCGTTCGCCCGCGCCGAGGAGCAACTTGAGGAATACAAAAAACATTTTCAACAATTGCAGACGCTGACAGCCGAGCACGCCGCGCTCAATACCGCCGAAACCGCGCGCGAGCAGGAGCTCGATCTGCTGCGCCACCAAATCAGCGAGATTAATTCGGCGAATCTTGTAGCCGGCGAAGAAGAAGACATTGAGAAGCGTTACAAACTTACCAGCAGCAGTAAACGTC
This sequence comes from uncultured Chthoniobacterales bacterium, assembly GCA_955652155.1. Taxonomy (GTDB): domain Bacteria; phylum Verrucomicrobiota; class Verrucomicrobiia; order Chthoniobacterales; family UBA10450; genus AV40. The sequence continues at coordinate 7,779 of CATPAT010000214.1, forward strand.
TGATCGAACTTGCCAGCGCGGCAGCCAACAAACTTTCGGAAGCGGACGAATCGGCCCTGTCGCAGCTCGCGGAGACGCAACGTTTGCTGCGCGAATTGGAGAAGATCGACATCTCCACCGCGGAGATTGCTTCCGAACATGCCGCGGCCGTAGTGCAGCTGTCGGAAATCGCGCGGTCGCTCTCCGATTACGCCGAGAAGCTTGATCTCGATCCGGAACAACTCACCGCGCTCGAGCAACGTGTTTCGCTTTTTGAAACATTGAAGCGCAAATACGGCGGCTCGATTGCCGAAGTGATCGAGTTTGGCCGGCGCGCGGACGAACGAATGCAAAAGATCGAAGGACGCGACGCCGAACTGGAGCGACTAACGAAAGAAATCGCAGAAGTTCGGGCGCAGATGAATCGGGCCGGCGAAGGGTTGCGTAAACTGCGCGCGAAAGCGGCGCCGAAACTTTCCGAGACGATTCGCAAAAACCTGCGCGATCTCGGATTTCGCCAATCGGACTTCGAAGCGAGACTAAGCTCAGTTGAGGAGCAGCGCGCGAATGGCTTCGATTCGGTTGAATTGCTTTTCTCGCCGAACCCTGGCGAACCGCTAAAACCGTTGCGCGCGATTGCTTCCAGCGGCGAAATTTCCCGCCTGATGCTCGCGATAAAGTCCGCGCTCGCCGCGCACGATTCGATTCCGCTTCTCGTCTTCGATGAGATCGACACGAATGTCGGCGGCGAAATTGCGCACGCGATTGGCGCAAAGATGCAAACGCTCGGGGATGAGCATCAGTTAATTTGCATCACCCATCTCGCGCCGGTTGCGGCTTCCGCTTCATCCCACTTTGTTGTGACCAAAGACGTGGTGCGCGGTCGCACCTTTTCGAATCTTCGCGAAGTTACCGGCAAAGCCCGCAGCGAAGAGATCGCGCGTATGCTCGGTGGCAAAGGCGAATCGGCGCTCCAACTCGCTGCCAGCTTGTTGAAGGAATCGTAAACCGCGAATTACGCTAATGAACGCGAATGAAATTCAGAGTAAGCAGTTCTTTTTTCGCGTCTATTCGCGTGATTCGCGGGTAGAATAATTTTTCACTTGGTGACCGGACCGAGCGGCAGAACGACTCTGCCATACAATTCGTTCAGAACTTGGGCAAGACCGGTGTAGATCGCGGAGAAACCGCAGACGATTCCCTCGTAGCCGGTGAAATGTTTGAAGCCGGGACTGGCGTTCGTGAAATCGCCGATCGCGAGCAGGAAAAATAAGATCGCGAGCGTGCCGAAGACGATCTGTAATGCGTGATTGAGCCGCAGTGTCCCGATAAACATGACCAAAGTGAACAATCCCCACATCGCAAGATACGCCGCCATCGCCGTGTCGTTCGAGGCCGCGCCCCAACCAAGTTTTGTCAGCACAATCAGCGCGACGAGCGAAAGCCAGAACAATCCGTAGGAAACAAAAGCGGTGGTGGCAAACGTGTTGCCTTTTCGCCACTCCATCATGCCGGCAATAACTTGCGCGATACCACCGTAACAAATGCCCATCGCCAGAATCATCGCGTTGAGTTCGTAAAAGCCGGCGTTGTGCAGATTAAGCAAAACGGTCGTCATGCCGAAACCGAGGAGACCCAGCGGCGCGGGATTGCCAGTAATGTCGCGGGATTCGTTCATCCAATCAGTCTGGCGAAGACAAGATCGACAAGGCAATCACAAATCGGCTGGTCGGGCGCGACGGCGGCGGTTAAAAAACAGGCGTGCTAAATTACATTTGGCTCGCGCTGGTTTTGCTCGCGGTCGCGATTGGCGGCTGGAATGATCGGCTCAAAGATGTGACTGGCGGCGCGTTGGATGGCGCGAAAACGGCAGTGACAATCGCGCTGGGTTTGATCGGGATCATGGCGCTGTGGCTGGGGTTAATGCGTTTGGCCGAACGCGCCGGGCTCGTCCAACGGATCGCTTACGGATTGCGGCCGTTAATGCAGCGATTGTTTCCCGAAGTTCCACCGGATCATCCGGCAATGGGTTCGATGCTGATGAACATGGCGGCGAACATGCTCGGACTCGGCAACGCCGCGACGCCGCTCGGGTTGCGCGCGATGCGCGATTTGGAATCATTGAACCCGCGACCCGGCGTTGCTTCGAACGCGATGTGCACGTTTTTGGCGATCAACACCAGCTCGGTGTAATTAATTCCGGCAACAGCGATTGCGATTCTGGCCGCGGCCGGCTCGGCCCGCCCGACGGTCATTGTCGGCACGGCATTTTTCGCGACACTCTGCGCGGCAACCGTCGCGGTGGTTTCGGCAAAGTTTTTCGAGCGATTACCGATCTTCCGGCCAGTGGCAAGCGACGAGTCCAAGAAAAAACGAGAGCGGAGGGCCCAAGCCGAACCGGCAGTACAGCGCGACGCCTCTACCACAGCGCAATCCTCGGACAAATTCGCGTTCGATGATGAATCGCTCGGACAACCGCCGCTCTCGCGTCCGGCGCCGTGGGGAATGATCGCGCTGGTGTTGCTTGGCGTTTTTTTTGCGATGCTCTTTTTACGAATGGTGATTCCGGATCTCTTTCGACTGCCAATGCCGACTGACGCCGCGTTGCAAAATCCCTTTGCCCGAATGGTCAATGCCTTGTCGATCCTGGCCATTCCATTTCTGCTCAGTTTTTTCCCGATCTACGCTGCCGCGCGCGGGATCAAGGTTTATGACGAGTTCGTGGAAGGGGCAAGAAGCGTTCACCGTCATTTTGCGAATCATTCCGTTTCTGGTGACGATGCTGGTAGCGATTGGAATGTTCAAAGGCGCGGGCGGAATCGATCTGCTGACGAAATTGCTCAGCCCGATCCTGACTCCATTGCATTTTCCAACCGATCTGGTACCGCTCGCTTTGATGCGGCCATTGAGCGGAAGCGCGACACTCGCGCTTCTGACGGACGTCGTGCACCGGTTCGGGCCGGACAACATCATCAGTCTGATGGCGGCGACCATTTATGGAAGCACTGAGACGACATTCTATGTGGTTGCAGTCTACTTTGGATCGGTCGGGATCAAACAGACGCGGCACGCGATTCCAGCGGGATTGCTGGCCGATCTGACCGGCGTTATTGCGTCGGTAATTATCTGCCGAGCGGTGTTGTAAAGACTTGCCGCCAGAGACAATGCCAATCCGGATCTGACAGGCACATACAACAACGACAGCTACTTAGATCGACTTTTAAACGATCGAAATCATTTTTCCCTACCATTGAGCGCGCGAATTCTTTATCGTCCAGGCTTTTGCAGATGATCCAGCGCGATTACTTAGTCATTGGCAGCGGTATTGGCGGGGCGAGCGTGTGCGAAGGTGTGCGCAAGCATGACAAGCGCGGCACGATTACCATCGTCGGCGCGGAGATCATGCCACCCTACAATCGCTGGTTGCTTTCGAAGGATTTTCTGCGCGAAAAAACGCCGCCGCTCAAAAAACTCGCCCACTTCGACCAGCGCTGGTTCGATTCGCACAAAATCGAAACACGATTCGCCACGATCGTAAAGCAATTCAACATCGAGCGGCGTTTGGCGGTATTGGGAAATGGCGAAAGCATTGAATTCACGAAAGCCTGTTTGGCGATGGGCAGCCGGCCGGTGCGACCGCCGGTCGCAGGCGTGAACCTCGGGAACGTGATTTACCTCCGCACCGTGCGCGACGCGCTGGCATTGCGCGAAATGGCCAGCATTGAAAGGACTGTGATGGTGATTGGCGGCGGACTGCTGGCGTGCGAGGCGGCGGCGAGTCTTCGGATGATGAAATTGAAGGTGACCATGATGCATCGCAACGCTTATTTGTTGAATCGCTATCTGGATTCCCAAACCGGACCGTGGTTGACCGATTATTATGCGAAGCACGGCATCACCATGTTGATCGGCGAGAGCTTGAATGGTTTCGAAGGCAAGACGGTGCTGCGAAATATCCAGACGAAAAGTGGGAACCGCGTTCCGGCCGGACTGGCCATCGTCGCTTGCGGCGCCGAACCAAACCTCGATCTCGTCCGCAATACGCCGCTTTCCGGCCCTCACGGCTCGCCGGTCACGGAATATCTCGAAACGGAGGAGAAAGGAATTTTTGCCGTTGGAGATCTGGCATTTTATCCCGATCGCATCATGGGCGGAGTGCGCCGCCAGACGCATTGGGAGAACGCTCGAGCGCAAGGCCTGATTGCGGGAGCGAACATGACCGGCAAAAAAAGAATTCGCTACGAACAAGTCCCTTATTTCTGGACGGAGATGTTCGATCTGCGGCTGCACTTTGTCGGAGATTTCAGCATGCAGCCGACTCGGGTCGATCTCCGCGGCACCTACGCCAAGAAAAAGTTTCTAGCGCGTTATTATCAAGGCGAGAAACTGCGCGCGATCCTGCTTTGTAATCAAACTGAGCGCGAAGTTGAATCGGCCAAAAAAGAATTGCGGCAAGCGTTGGGAAAGTAGGGGGCGGTCGCTCTCAATCGAATTCCGCCGGAATTTCCAACTCCGGATTGCTGACGCGAACAAGTTTCCAGTCCCACGGTTTACGAGAAGTGTGACGCCATTGCAGTTCGAAAGGCGTCGTCAGTGAATTGACGCGTTCCTTCACCACTGCGCCCAAGCCAGGATCGCTATCTTCGATCACAATTCTGCTGCGCCAGAGACCGACGCGGCCTCCTCTGTCGATCTTACAATTCGCATCAATCACGTTGAGGCGAAGATGATGACCGTAGCCCAGCACTAAATGCATTCGTTCGAGGACAAGTGCGCGATCATTGCCCCATTGATCAGCATAATCGGTCCCGATCAAGTCCGCGACGCGACTCCAATTTCTCTGTTCGATGTCATGCAAAAGATTTTTCGCGTGGCGATCAATCTGACGCGGTGGTTGCCACAGCCAGACGCAATACAAACCGATCGTGAGAGTCAGGACGAGTCCAACAAACCATCCGGTCCGAAAATCAACGCGCATAAGTCAATCTGCCGTTCGACGTAATGTCGTGCATTGTCCGCGCGTCAGGTAAAATCACGAGGGCAAGTTGCCGTAAAAGGAAATAATTGCGATTGACGGGCAATGCCCCAATGGGGCATGAACCGTGCTGGTAGACTTGCTTTGATTCATGGTGACGTTTGCTGCTTTTGGCGTGGCCGTTTTTGCGGTGTTATTTTGTGTCTGGTGGGCGTGCTTGAACGAAAGTGATAGATAGATGCGAGGCTTATGCTGGACCAAGAAGATTTGAAGTGGATCGCGGCGACTTCCACTGAACTGAACTCGATTTTGCAACAGGTTTCGCGCTATGCGGACCTCGCCCGCAGACATCACGGCGAACATAGCTACATCGATCTGCTAGGCGAACGTGTCGAGCTCGCTTCCAAGACGGCGCAATGTCTCTTTGATCGTGTAACGTCAAAGATTCTGGCCGGCGCGGCGCGGAAAACGGCCGCCGCGCGGAGAAGCGAAGCCGGATTTAAGGTAGTTCCTCCGCCGGCCGCGATCGATGACGAACCGGACCGTTCCATTCGAACTTCCCGTAAAGGCGAACAAACACGTGGATCAATTGCCGGTGCCAAACAAGCAACGGCGTCCGGTGATAACGGCCTTCCACCAGGGGTCAGAGTCAAAAATCCGCACGGACGACGCGAATATCTGCTCTTGATTGAGGACGAACCGGACGTTGCCGATCTGGCTTCAAAAATGTTGGCCGAGGAGGGCTACCGGGTCGTGATGGCGCATGATGGCTTTGAGGCTCTCAAAATCTACGAATCCATGGGCAAGCAAATCGGGCTCGTCATTCTCGATTATTTCCTGCCGGTGATAGATGGCGACGCCGTGTTTGAGGAGCTGCGCTCGATTAATCCGAAAGTAAATGTTGTCCTAAGTAGCGGCTTCGCCGAGCAAACCAAGATCGCGTCAATGCTGGCAAAGGGGCTCCGCGGTTTCATTCCGAAACCCTATAGCCGCGAGAAGTTGCTTGAACAGGTGCGTTCGACCCTGGACGCAGACCGTCAGCCGAGCCGCTAGCGAATCTGACAAGCCTCGAGCGGAGCAGGGCCTGAATCCCCTCTTCATGGCATCAATTTAGCTTCTGAGGGAGCGACGCCCATGGCTCGCATTGACGCCTTTTTCAAATTGATGGCGGAACAAAAGGCTTCCGACCTTCATCTCTCGACCAACAATTCGCCGATGTTACGCATCAACGGCGACTTGGTGCGGGTCGATTTTCCGCCCCTGGGGAACGACGACCTCAAGGCGATGGTTTACGAGATCGCGCCCGAAGGAAAGATTAAGCACTTCGAAGAAACGCTCGATGTCGACTTTGGCTACGAAGTGCCAGACGTGATGCGTTACCGCGTCAATTTTTTCCAGCAAAAATACGGCATCTCGGCCGCGTTCCGCTCGATTCCGTCGCAAGTGTTGACTGTTGAAGAACTGGGGCTGCCGTCGGTGCTAAAAAAATTTCCGATGCTGAAGAAAGGCCTTGTCCTGGTTACCGGCCCAACCGGTTCCGGTAAATCAACCACGCTCGCCGCGATGGTCGACCATTCGAATCTCCATCGCCACGACCACATCATCACGGTGGAAGATCCGATCGAATTCGTACACCGCAGTCAAAATTGTCTCGTTCAGCATCGCGAAGTCGGCGTCCATACCCGCTCCTTTGCCAACGCGTTGCGCGGCGCACTGCGTGAAGATCCGGACATCATTCTCGTCGGCGAAATGCGCGATTTGGAAACGATCGAGCTCGCGCTGACCGCGGCCGCTACCGGTCACCTCGTTTTCGGCACTTTGCACACCTCCAATGCCTCCAAAGCGGTCGATCGTGTCATCGACGTCTTCCCGACCACCCAGCAAAACCAAATCCGCACTACCCTGGCCGAGTCGCTCAAGGGCGTCATCGCGCAGAATCTTTTCAAACGCATCGACAAACCTGGACGCGTCGCGGCCCTTGAGATCTTGGTCGTCGACACCGCCATCGCCAATCTCGTGCGCGAGGGAAAAACGCACCAAATCCCGGGCATGATTCAAGTCGGCAAGAAAAAAGGCAATCAACCGCTGGACGACGCCATCATGGAGCACCTCCGGCACGCTCGGATCTCGCCGGAAGAGGCTTACGACAAGTGCACCGACAAGAAAAAATTCCGCCAATTTTTGGCCGAACCGCCAATCGACGCTTCTGAAGAATAAATTGCGCTCATGAGAACTCCGGATCTCGATAGAATTTTATCGGCAATGCTGAAAACCTACACCGGCATTTCCGATCTAAACTTTTCGGTCGGTCATCCTCTCCAGGTCGAAGATTTTGGCGAGCTGAAACCGGTATATGTCGATCCACCGATCGAGGCATTAACTTCTCACCAGACCGAGCAGATTGCGCTCACCCTTATGCAAGGCAATCGTCGCCTCATTTACGATTATCTCACCGGCGGCTCCTGCGATTGCAGTTACTCCCTCGGTGACGAGGCGCGTTTTCGCGTGAACATTTTCCGGCAGCAGGGGCACTTTTCGATCGTGCTTCGCAAACTGCAAAGCGAGGTCCCGACGATTCAGTCATTGGGGCTGCCGGAAATTTTTTACGAGATCGCAAAGGAAAAAACCGGACTTGTTCTGGTCACGGGCGCGACTGGCAGCGGCAAGACCACGACTTTGGCGGCGATGCTCAACGAGATTAATGCGACCCAACCGGTCCACGTCGTCACCCTCGAAGACCCGATCGAGTACGTTCACCCAAAGAGCAAAGCCACCTTTAATCAGCGCGAACTCGGACACGATTTTAATAATTATCCCACAGGATTGCGCGCCGCTTTGCGTCAAGCGCCAAAAGTCATTCTCGTCGGCGAAATGCGCGACCGCGCCACGGTCGAAATTGCCATAATGGCGTCCGAAACCGGTCACCTGGTATTGAGCACGCTTCACACGGTCGACGCCGGCCAATCGATCAATCGTATCCTGGGTTTGTTTTCGCTAGGTGAAGAGCAACAACTGCGAATTCGTTTGGCGGATTCGCTTCGTTACATCGTCAGCCAGCGCCTCGCCCCAAGGGTTGGCGGTGGCCGCCAAC
>CATPAT010000215.1 GCA_955652155.1 uncultured Chthoniobacterales bacterium
ACGCGATCTGGATAGAGTTTGCACGCGCGGCGAGCGAATTCGAGAGGGGTCAACGGCGTTTCCATTGGTCTCGTTTGAGATGGTGAAAGCTCGAAGAACGGTGGGAAAAGGCAATGGGGTCGTATCTGAAGGACGTAAAGCATCCGCCACGTCCCAAGCATTCGTAAGAAGTTGAGGGGTGGAGTCGTTGAGAAGTTGAGGAGAAAACCTGAAAACCTGAAACGCGCGAAAAGCCGATCTGAACTGACGATTCGCGAGGACGCTTTAGTTGAGTCGCTCGCGAAGTTCGACGGTAATGCGCTGGCCGGCTTTTTTGCCGATTGCCTGGCGGATTTTGGCGCTGACCGGAAGCTTGTGCGTGCCGTCACCCAAAGCCATGAAGGAACTTCTGAACGGCTCGCCATTCATCGTGCCGCGCACTTTCACAAGGCCGCGCGTCCAGAAGAACTTCGCGGAATCTTTCATTTTCACATAAGTCCATCCGCATTTCGCCGGAATCTGTTGCAAAATGGCGGTGAATCGTTTCTTTAGTTTCACGGTCTACAATAAAAGAGAATCGGAGTCAGATCTCAAGATTTCGCAGCGAAAGCTGCGCCGTTATCAGTTAATTGTTAATCGGTCGGGGAAGTGGGAGCGGCATCAGATTCGCCTGCGCGTCGAAGCAAGACGACGCCGAACAGGAAGGGAATAATGAATGGGACCGCCGGGATCCCAACAATGAAGCCGGGATTGGTGTACCATGGCGTGGAGAGAGCACGCGGATCGGGAAAGTGCAGACCCCGGATCACTAGCAACAGCAGCGCGACCAGACTAATGATCATAAACGCGCGCGCGGCGCCGCGCCCGAGCCACCGGGCTTGCCCGAGAGAAACGGCGAACGCAGCCGTTGCAATGTAAGTTAGCGCGCCGGCTAGAAACAGGATCATCTCCGTCACCGTGTTCAGATCGCGGAATGCTGAGGGCACTTCGCCACCGTGCAATCTCGCGGTGGATACTCCAAACGCCAACGCATCGAATAGAAGGTAGAGCGGACCCGCGAGCATGATCATTCCGAAGCCAACGCTTGGACGAGATTGTTCATCCGCGTTTCCGAGCGCTTCCCTGAGCACGACGAATCCAACAACGATCGCGATGGCCATGGCGGTGAGAACCAGATATCGCATCTGGTTTTCGGTCGCAGTCGCCTGCCACGGTGGGCCAATGCCGACCCAGAGGAGAGCCACGAGCGCAAATGGGGTGATGAGAAGAATTCCGGTCAGCGCGAGCAATCGCGGCCTGCGAGACGTGCTCGTTATTGCGCGCGCGCCAAGAGTCCAGGCCGCAAAGGCCATCGCGGCGAACTGGATTACTCCAACCACCTGATACACCCCGGAGACGCGCAGTGGGCGGATGGCAGCAAGGACGATCGCCACAATGAAAATGGCAAGGAGGAACCAATAACTGAAACGCTGGTTCACCGAGTGACCGTCTATCGATTTAGTCGGCGAAAGGCAACGGAGAAAGCGCGCTTCGCGTGTTACTGTATCTCGGCAGTTCCCGCTACGCTCGACCACTTACCCTCGCGGCACAACCGGCCATGCCGCTCATCCCAGTCGCTCCATTGGTTAATCGTTAACTTTGAAAACGCTGAAAGCTGAAATTCTGAAAAACTGAAACGCGGAAAAGAAAACACGAAGCGAAAATCAGCCTTGCGCGCATCGTGAAAGGCAGAAGTAAAAATTAGGAATTGAGAAGTTCCTGAAGTAAAAAAAGCCAAAGAACGTTTTATGGCGGACCGCGTTTACGAATTTGTTCAGGTTGATGTTTTCACGCAGACGCCGCTAACGGGTAATGCGCTCGCCGTTTTCACTGACGCGCGCGGCCTGAATGATGACGAAATGCAGGCGCTCGTGCGTGAGATGAATCTTTCCGAGACAACTTTCATCCTGCCGCGTGATCCCGCGATTGAAGCCAAAGAAGGGAAGAAAGTCCGCATCTTCACCGTCGCGGAAGAGTTGCCTTTTGCCGGGCATCCGACGCTCGGCACGGCGCTGCTTTTGTATGCGCGGGCTGCGCCCGTTTCTGAACAATCGACGGAGATTACGCTCGATTTGAAAGCGGGCAAGATTCCGGTGCGTTTCACCGCCAAGTCGGAGAACGCCGGACGTAAACGAGTAGACGGTCAGGTGTTCGGCGAAATGCGGCAACGCGATCCTGAATTCGGAGTGACGTTTTCGCGCGCAGAAGTCGCGCGGGTGATTGGACTCGCGGCCGACGAAATTCTTCCGGAATGGCCGATCGAGATCGTCTCGACCGGGTTGCCGTTCGCGATTGTTGGCATTCGCAACCAAGAAACGCTGACGAATCTAAAGTTCGATAATGCGCAGGCCGCAGACTTTCTTAAGAACAGCGAAGCCAAGTTTTTTTACTTTGTCTGTCCGCAACGGCGGGAAGGTCGGCTCGAAGCCAAGGCGCGCATGTTCTCATATGGCGTTGAAGATCCCGCTACGGGATCAGCGGCCGGTTGCGCCGCGAGTTGGATGGTCCAACACGGGATCGCAAACAGTGACGAACAAGTACTGATTCGACAGGGCGTGGAGATGCGGCGTCCGAGCGACATCCATGTGCGCGCCACGCGCGACAAAGAACGTGTTACGAACGTTCGCGTTGGCGGATACGCGGTGGAAGTGCTGCGCGGAACGGTCACTATTTGAGAGAGTGACCAGCCTGCGCCGAGGCTACGGCGTGGCAGGCGAGTGACGAGCAAGCGATCAGATTGGTAGATGGAAATTCTGAAAAAGTAACACTAGAGTTACGCGTCTCATGAGCACCGCAGCCAAAGAAGCCAGTCAGATGCAAACGGCGCACGTTTTGTTTATCGACGTGGTGGGTTACTCAAAGCTGCTGGTGAACGAGCAGCGGGAAGTGTTGCAACAGCTCAACGAGGTTGTGCGCAGCACACCGCAGTTTGCGAAAAGCGATGCCGGAGGAAAACTGATCCGCATCCCGAGTGGGGACGGGATGGCATTAGCATTTTTCCAGAGTCCGGAGGAACCCGTTCACTGCGCGATGGAGATTGCCAGAGCGCTGAAGAATCATCCGCAGGTTCGGGTGCGCATGGGTGTGCACAGCGGGCCGGTCAATCAAGTAACTGACGTGAATGACCGCGTGAATGTCGCCGGCGCCGGCATCAATTTTGCGCAGCGGGTGATGGATTGCGCGGATGCGGGCCATATCCTGATTTCAAAACGAGTCGCCGACGATCTTGCGCAAGACACTCTTTGGCAGCCGTTCCTGCACGAGCTGGGCGAAGTCGAAGTTAAACATGGCGTGAAACTCGGGGTTGTGAACCTTTACAATGCGGAACTGGGCAATCCGGATGTGCCACGAAGGCTGTCCAGTCGGTCGGCGCCAGCCAAAACATCGGTCGCGTCCTCAAGTGCTGCTCAAGAAGTGCCTGAAAAAAGCATTGCCGTTCTTGCTTTCGTCAACATGAGTAACGACCCGGAGAATGAATTTTTCAGCGATGGTATTGCCGAGGAGATCATCAATGCGCTCACGAAAATTAAAGCGCTTCGGGTGGCGGCCAGAACATCCTCGTTTGCTTTTAAGGGGAAAAACGAGGACATCGGCGAGGTTGGCCGCAAGCTGAAGGTAAACACCGTGGTGGAAGGCAGTGTGCGAAAAGCAGGCAACAGACTCCGGGTGACTGCCCAGCTCGTCAACGTTGCCAACGGCTATCATTTGTGGTCGGAACGCTACGATCGTCAGCTGGAGGACGTGTTCGAGATCCAGGATCAAATTGCCGAAAACATCGTGCGCGCGTTGCGGGTCGTGCTGGGCGAGGACGAGAAACGCGCGATTGAAAAGACGCCGACGGAAAACGTGCAGGCCTACGAGTATTATTTGCGCGGCCGGCAAGCCTTCCACCAGTTCCGCCGTTCCGGCATGCAATATGCCCGCCGGATGTTGGATCGCGCCATAGAAATTGACCCCAACTTCGTCCGCGCCCACGCCGGCATCGCCGATTGCTGCTCGTTTCTTTATATGTACTGGGATGCGAGCAATGCGAATCTCGAAGAAGCCGGTGCGTCGAGCAGAAGGGCACTGGAACTTGATTCCGAAAGCGCCGAGGCGCACATCTCGCGCGCCTTAGCCTTGACGCTGCGCCGGCAGTATGATGACGCGCGCCGAGAATTTGAATCCGCACTTCGGTTAAATCCGATCCTTTACGAGGCGCACTACTTCTACGGTCGCGCTTGCTTTACCGAAGGAAAACTCGAAGAAGCGGTTTCGCATTACCGAGACGCATGGCGGGTGCGGCCCGAGGATTATCAGGCTATTTACTTATCAGCGGAAGTGCTAGTGAAGCTCGGCCGACGCGACGAAGCACTGGAAGCGTCGCGGCTCGGCGTGAAATTGGCTGACGCGCATTTGGAACTGAACCCTGATGATGCCCGCGCCTGGTATCTTAGCGCGGGCGCGTTGATGCGATTGGGCCAAGTAGAGGAAGCCACAGAACGAGCACGACGAGCGTCGACCATTGATCCAGAAGATTCAGGCGTTTTGTATAATGTCGGGTGCGTTTATGCTCTGGCAGGTTCGACTGATGAGGCGCTGGATCACTTGGATAAGGCGATCCAAAATGGATTTGGACAGCGCGAGTGGGTGGAGAACGACTCTGATTGGGATGCAGTTCGCAACAAGCCTCGCTTTCAGACGCTGCTGCGTAAACTTTGATTTTTCGAAATGCGGGTCGTGGGCGAGCGCTCGCGAGTTCGCGGTCTGTTCAGCTTTTGCCTTTTGCTGCCAGCAAAGAGAAGAGAAGCGGAGAAGCGCGAGAAGAACGGGGTCAGATTTCGGAAGCGTAGAGCTGGAAGCTCGGAGCCTGGAGTTCGGAGCGGCGTTTCGCTGCCTCTATATAAATAGGTGCTTTAGGAGCCTAACGGACGATAGTACCGGTTCCATGCCATTTCGTGCGCTTAATCTTTCCCCCAAAATCTTGCAGGCTGTTGATGACGCCGGCTACACCGAGCCAACTCCGATCCAGGTCGCGGCGATCCCGCACATTCTCGCGGGACATGATGTCATTGGCATCGCGCAAACCGGCACCGGAAAAACCGCGGCTTTCGTTTGGCCGATTTTGATGAAGCTGACGGCGTCGATGCACAACGGGCAAAAACGCGGGACGCGCGCTCTGGTCGTCGCGCCGACGCGAGAGCTGGTGGTGCAAATCGAAGAGAACGTGCGCGCTTATGCCAAACATGTTCCGCTGCGCATGGCCACGGTTTACGGCGGGGTGAGCGAACGTCCGCAAATCGCGGCTTTGCGATCCGGCGTCGATCTCGTGGTGGCGACACCGGGCCGGTTGATCGATTTGATGGATCAACGAGTGGCCAATCTTTCGGGCATCGAGTTTCTCGTGCTCGACGAAGCGGATCGAATGTTGGACATGGGCTTTCTTCCGCCGATTCGACGGATCGTGAAAGCGTTGCCGCAGAAACGGCAGACACTGATGTTCTCCGCGTCGCTCTCGCGTGAGATCGAAAAGTTGACGCACGAGTTCCAGCGCTCGCCCAAAATTATCGAGATCGGTCGTCGCGCGAATCCGGCGGACACGGTGACGCAGTTCGTTTACGAAGTGCGGCCGCATTTGAAACCGGGATTGCTCTTGCACTTGTTAGGCGATCCAATGTTCGACACGGTGCTGGTTTTCACGCGGACAAAACGTGGCGCGGACAAGATCGCGCGGCGTCTTGAAAGCAGCGGGATTAAGACGGTCACGATCCATTCGAATCGTTCGCAAAATCAACGGTTGCGGGCGTTGAAAGATTTTAAGTCGGGCGCGGTGCGGGTGCTGGTCGCGACCGACATTGCCGCACGCGGGATCGATGTAGATGGGATTTCGCACGTGGTGAATTACGACTTCCCGATGCAATCGGAGGATTACGTGCATCGCATCGGGCGCACGGGCCGTGCGCACGCGGTGGGCGATGCGATCAGTTTCATCACGCCGGAAGATCAGGGACCGTTGCGTTCGCTCGAGCGCTTCATCGGCCGCGGGATCGTCCGGAAAAAGGCGGAAGGGTTCGATTACAATCAGGCTGCGCCGCCACGCGACGAGCGGGGCAGGGGAGTGCGAGTCTCGCAACGAAAGATTGAGCCGCGACTACCAGGAAATTCTCCGCGTGGAAGCGGCGATGCCCCACACGGCCAGAACGGGTGGGGTTTCCGGAATGCTTTATCGAACAACCGTCCGCCGCGCAGATCTTATCGAAGACATCGTTGAAGTTGAGAAGTTGAGTCGTTGAGTCGTTACGCTCCCGCTAGTGCGCGGATAGTGTTCCGTGGATGTAGATTGCTGCAGCGCAGCATCGCTGAGATCTTGAAAGGTTGATCCGCCTATGCGCGAGGCTACGGCGTAACAGGCATGTGACCGAGTAAGATTCCCAAGTTAACTTTGCCATATGGCAAAGATCGATACGATTTTGAAGAACGATTTGGGAGCGACGAAGCGAAGTAGGAAGGCTAAGTAGAAACTCCGGACACGAGCAATTAAGAAATGGGAAACATTGCAAAGATTTTAGCGAAGGATCTTGGAGTAAAAGAAACTTATCAGCACGGGCTGAAACACGTGACGCCCGGCGACTCGATCGAAACGAACGGCGCGGTGTTGAAGTGGTACCGGCTTGCCCCGGAAGATCGACAAGTACCGGATGAGATCGATCGGTTGGCCCGTTCGTTTCTCGCCCCGCAGACAAGTTTGGAAGCGAAGGGACTTGGCTTTGTCATTCTGCACCGGTGCGGAGAAGATTTTTATTTCCTGATCGTCAACACCTGGCGCGGGAACAACGAGGTTTGGGAGACGCTCTTCTACAAGAATGGTGACGCCATGGCCGACTTCGCCCTCTGGCCGCGCGACGGAATGCATAAGCCGACGTTCTGCGTGTGGGAACTCGCGCCCGTCTGGCACGAGACAAAATCGTGGGAGCGCTTCCTCATGTTAGCGCGCGATGAAGCCGGCGCGCAAATCTGGCAGCGCGATCTCTACTCCGGCGCGGCGTGATACGCCTGAAGCAAACGCCGAACGCCGAACCTCCAACGCCCAACGTCGAAGTCAGCATCTATCGTAAGCGGCTTATGATGCAGAGTTGATTGATTCGCCCATCTCCAGATTCGCGAACCCTCGCGGGCTTTCCCGTCTACGTCGCTCGACTCCCGTCGGTTCCGTTGTCGATCTTCCGCGCGTAACGATGCGAGTTTAGCGGCCGCTTGTTTTCAATTGATCGTCGGCCAAGCCCATCGCGTGCAGGAAGGCGTTCCAGCGCGGATCGTCTCGGAGATTTTCGAGGAGCGGATCTTTGAGCAAATCGCCCAGGCCGGGGTCGCGCTGCCGGCGCGCGCGCTCCAACCATTCGAAAGCTTTGTCCTTGTCACCGCGATAGGCATAAGCCTGGGCAATCTGAAACGCCGCTAGTTCGGACTCGTTTTTGATTAACTCGTTGAGCGCGGCGTCGGATTCCGGCACGCGCTTTTGCGCCCAGCGCGCGCAGCTCACGATCAGGAGCCGTGCCCACTCACCCGCGTCAGCTTGCGCCTCAGTTGCGGCTTCCTCGAATTTATTCTGCAGCAGATAGGCTAAACCGAGACCGGCATGGGCCCATGGGGCAGACGAATTTAGTTCTATTACCCGCGCGTATTCGGCACGCGCTTCCGCGAATCGCTTCCTGTTCGCCAGCCCGAAGGCGAGAAATGAGCGGGATTGCGCGTTGACCGGGTCCAACTCGACCGCTTTGCGATAGATTTCGATTGCTCGATCCGTATTTCCGAGTGCCGTCTCGAGGTTGGCGGCGGCAATTAGCACGTTTGGATCGGCCGGCGCCAATGCCATCGCTTTGCTCACGGTCTGAGTCGCCGCGCTCCAATTAAAATCGAAGTTGGTCTCGATCCACGCGCGAGCGTACAAGGCATCGGGCAAGTCAGGCTCAATGGCGAGGGCACGCGTGATTGCGTCCCGCGCGCTGGCCAAATGCGCGTCGAAGACTTTTTGTCCGCCCTCAGTGGCAAACCCGGCGATCCAGGTATGCGTCCGCGCAACTCCGGCCCACGCGCGCGCGAATCGGGGATCCAGCTCCACGGCGTGTTGGTAAGCAGCCAGAGCTTCGCGCGTACTTTTGTCCGAGTGGCGATTCTCGTAAAAGCGGCCCTGCAGATACAATTCATGCGCTTGCACATTTTTTGTTCCGCCTTTTTCCGCCGCCTGCACTTCCGCCTGAATTTTCTCTTTGTCGGCGGAACCCGCCGCGCCACCGGTCAGCTGACCGCGCACCTGCGCCACGATCGTCTCCGCCAGTTCGCTCTGGACCGCGAACACGTCTTTTAAATTACGCGTAAAGTTTTCCGACCAGAGTTCCTGACCGCTGTCAGCGCGGGCGAGCCGGGCCGCGATCCGCACTGCGTCGCCGGATTTGCGCACGCTTCCGTCGACCAGATAAGCCACGCCGAGTTTTTGTCCGATCTCCTGGGCCGTCGCATTTTTGCCCTTGAACGAAAACGCGGACGTCCGCGCGGCCACGTGCATCCCCGGAATTTTTTGCAGCACGGTTAAGAGCTCTTCGCTCACGCCGTCGGAGAAATATTCGCTGCCTTTGTCGTCGCTCAGGTTAACGAATGGCAGAACGGCGACGGATTTTTGATCGGGCGCATTTGCCGGAGCGGCCGTCACTGCGTGAGTCGCAGCCGGCTGCTGGTTCTTATTCGACCGCTGCATGAACCACCATCCCGCAAGCAGCGCGAGTATTACGAGCACAGCGACCGGAACCAGGACGGGCGATTTCTTTGAAGCTCTGGCCGCGGACGGTTCGGCGCCTTTCTCCCACGGCAGCACGATTCGGAAGAGATCCATCGGCAGCTTGATGTTCTTCAAATCCGCCGTGCCGAATTTTTCAAATCGGGCCTCGAGCGCATTACGAATCTGCCGCTCGACATCCATCGAGACGCAAATGCCGCCCGCGCCGGCCAATTGTTCGATACGCGAGGCGATATTTACCCCGTCGCCGTAGACGTCGCCGTCGCGATGAACCACGTCGCCGATGTGAATTCCGATCTTAAGTTCGATGCGCCGATCGGACGTGACGTCGTGATTTCGTTTGGCCAGGGTCCGCTGGATTTCGATCGCGCATTGCGCCGCTTCCAACGCGCTTGCGAACTCGACCAGGAAAGCGTCCCCGATGGTTTTGATTTCGGTGCCGTGAAACCGCGGAAAGATTTCGCGTAACAACCGGCGATGTTCCTCTAATAGCTCGAGAGCGACTTTGTCGTCGCGTTGGGCGAGCGCGCTGTAGCCCACCATGTCGGTAAACATAATGGCGGCGAGCTTGCGCTCTTCGGTCGATTCGGTCGGCATCACCCTTTTTAATGACTATCTCAGTAAATGACAATGCTGTTGGGAAAAAACTGAAACACTGAAAAGCTGAATGGAGCGAATGGGATCAGCGGAGACAGATTTTCAACCACCAATGCACACGAATAAACACGAATCCGTGCTCTCTTCCTTGGTGTCCATTGGTGTTCATTTGTGGTTAGGTCTTCGCCGATCAGAGACAGACTCGCAGCAGCACCCCAGGCCAGACGAAGAAAATGACCAATGTATTAAGAAACGTAATCGCGATCGCGATTATGCCGATTAGCGGGAAAGGAGGCGTTGTCGATTGCGCTGGGCTGTTACGACGACGTGACCGCGCAACGCTTACGAGAAGGAGTAATAGAGTGACCGCGAGCACCGACGCGTCCCAGGCGCAGAATAATCCAACTCTGTAGAACGGCATATAGCGCCAGAGGCCGTGCCGATCTACGATCGTCTC
>CATPAT010000216.1 GCA_955652155.1 uncultured Chthoniobacterales bacterium
ACATCGATAAGGTGAAAAGTAATCGTATTCGGGAAAAGCTTACCGCGGCGCGCGACCAAATTTTGCAGAACGAAAAAATGGTGGAGCTCGATTGTCACATGGAGCTTCCAATCCCGATCGACGACCTCCGGATCCAACCGGATTATCCGGCGCTGATCGCCCAACTGGAGAAATGCGAGTTCAAGTCGTTATTGCAGGAAGTAAAAACCGAGGCGGCGCGGGTCGGCGGTTCGACGCAAGAGGAGATGAAGTTGTAAGTGCCTGGCGCAGTTGGGTCTACTCAATCCGAAAAAATCGTAAATAATTCGAACGCCAGCCGCCGGGCGCTGTCCAAAGTAACAGGTTAAGGCGATTCGGGCGGTTGCACGTTTCTTGTATTTGCTGTTTCTCCTTGGCGTGCGCTGCCCGAATCTTTTTTTGTACCGATGTCGCACGGGCGGGTCCAAGCCGAAATGGCAAAGTCAATCGCCCCTATCCCCCTATCCTTTACCCGGAAAGTGCTCTGAATTGCGGTGTTGCGGCGCGCCTGGCGAAAATGGTTTGATAGCAATCGCGGTTTATGCAGAGCGATACCAGCCCGTTCGGCCTCCGCGGCTTTCTGATCGATGCACCACAGTTCGGCACCTTGCGCGGCCGACTCAATGGCGCGGTCTTGATCGCCAATGGAAAAATTTCGAAAATCGGCGACTACGACGATCTGCGCCGGCTGCACCCGAATTCAATTCGCTGGCTCGACCGGCGGCCGGCCGCGATTTTTCCGGGCTTAATCGATTGTCACACGCACCTGCCGCAATACTCGGTCGTGGCGCGCGGTGAAAGCGAGCTGTTGCCATGGCTGCGGCAGCACATTTTTCCGGTCGAGCGGGAGTTTACCGGACCGAAAGCGCGCGCCGAAGCGCCCGCGTTTTTTCAAGAGCTGGTGCGCAATGGCACCACCACGGTGATGGCCTACGCGGCGATTTATGAAGACAGTTGCGATGCCGGTTTCGAGGCGGCCAAGCAAAGCGGCATGCGCGCGATCCTCGGGAAAATGATGATGGATCTCGGTTCCTACGGCCAGCTCCAGCCGAAAAAAGTGCTCTCGATTTCGCTGCTCGAGAGCGAGCGTCTTTGTCGGAAATGGCATCGGTCCGAGGAAGGCCGGCTTGAGTACGCGTTCAGTCCCCGTTTCGCCGTTACCTGTTCGGAAAAAATGATGCGTGGCGCCGCCGAGCTGGCCGCGCGGTTCGAAGCCTATTTGCAAACACACCTGGCGGAAAACCGCGAGGAGCTTGAGAAAGTGCACCACCTTTATATGAGCGCGCGCGACTACACCCACGTCTATGAAAAATGCGGAATGCTCACGCCGCGCACCGTGGTCGGTCATTGCATTCATCTCAATCCCCGAGAAATCGCCGCGATCGCCGCGGCGCAGTCGAGCGTGGCCCATTGTCCGAGCTCAAATCTTTTTCTCGGCAGCGGCCTGATGAAGCTCGATCAACTTTTGAAAGCTGGAATCAACGTCGGACTCGGTTCGGATGTGGCCGGCGGGCCGGAATTAAATATGTGGCAGGTAATGCGCGCCGCGATTGAAGTGCAAAAAGCGCGCTGCGCCTACGAACCGAATTTGCGACCGCTTCGTCCCAGCGAAGCGTTTTACCTCGCCACCCTCGGCGGCGCGCGTGCGCTCGGGAAAGCCCATATCATCGGCTCACTCGATTCCGGTAAAGAAGCGGACCTGATCGTTGTCGACCTGGCCGCGCTTTTGCCCTATCCAAACGAGGATGCTTTGGCCGAACTTACGCCGGAGGACGTAGTGGCGCTCTGCATTTATCGCGGCGGACCGCAAGCGAATCTGGAAACGTACGTTCGCGGCAAATGCATTTACCAAGCACTAAGCCCGGCCGGCGCGCCATGAAACGAATCAGTGTCGATCCAATCGATGTCGCCTTGAGCGAAGACATTGGCGAGGGCGATCTGACCACAGATTTTTTCGTCGCGAAGAATCAGCAGGCGACGGCGCGAATTGTGGCTCACGAGCGCGCCACTCTTGCCGGCACAGAAACAGCCGCAGAAGTTTTCCGTCGCGTCGATTCGGCGGTCGCAATCACAGTTGTTAAAAACGACGGTAGCGAGATAGACGCTGGCGACAGTGTGATCGAACTTCGGGGCCAAGCGCGTTCGATTCTAAGAGCTGAGCGGGTGGCGCTGAATTTTTTGCAGCGATTGTCTGGAATCGCGACGCTTACCCGAAAGTTTGTCAACGCTGCCGGAACCGATCACGTGAAGATCCTCGACACCCGCAAGACGACGCCAGGTTTGCGCGCGCTGGAGAAAGCGGCCGTGGTCGCGGGCGGTGGCGCCAACCATCGTTTCGGTTTGTTCGACATGGTGCTGCTGAAAGACAATCACCTGATCGTTAGCGCGGGATTTGCCGCGGTCGCAAAAGCAGTGCAAAAATTCCGCGAGGCGCGGCCGAATGTTCGAATTGAAGTTGAGGCCGACGCGCTCGAGCAGGTTCGCGCGTTTCTGCAAGTCAACGGCATTGACGTGATTCTCCTCGACAATATGAAGCCGGCGCAGATTCGGGAGGCGATCGCGCTTGGCAAAGACAAAGTAAAATTTGAAGCGAGCGGTGGCGTCACCTTGAAAAACATTCGGCAAATCGCGGCCACCGGCGTCGATTATATCTCCATCGGCGCCCTTACCCATTCTCCACGGGCGATCGATTTCTCTCTCGAGCTAACGCCGCTCACTGCATGACAACGTTCGACGCGCTGAGTGCCGAGAAGCTCCGCGCCGATCTCGATTCTGCGATCATCGGCCGCGACATTGTTGTGGTCGACGAGACAACGTCGACGAGCGATTCTGTTTTGGACCGCACTTCGCCAAGTACGCCGGAAGGTCTGGTCGTATTCGCGGAGCGCCAAACCGCTGGGCGCGGCCAGCGCAATAATTCGTGGGAATCGGCTGCTGGCAAAGGACTTTGGTTCTCGATTTTACTTCGGCCGAAGATCGACATCGGAGCGTCGGCGCAATTGGCTGAATGGGCCGCGCGCACGGTCGCCGATACAATTTCGAGCGAATTCGCGGGCGAAGCGACGGTGAAATTGCCGAACGACGTTGTCATGGCTGGAAAAAAAATCGCCGGCGTTCTGGTCGAGATGCGCGCGCAGAAAAATGCCCCGCACATCGCGATCGTCGGGATCGGCCTCAATGTGAACCAGCGCGCCGAGGATTTTTCGGATAAGCTTCGCCCGCGCGCGATTTCTTTAGCGATGGCTTTGGATCGATCCGCCAAAGGACGGATTCGCCGCGGCGAACAAGTAGACCGCCAACAGCTCGCAGTCGCGCTGCTGCGAAATTTGGACGCAAGTTACCAGAAAATCTTTTGTGG
>CATPAT010000217.1 GCA_955652155.1 uncultured Chthoniobacterales bacterium
ACCAGGTTGATCGTCATCGAATCTTCGCACTCAAGATTTCCGCGCACTTTTCCCTCGATGATGGCCGAGGTACAAATCACACTGGTGCTGCTGAGATCGCCCTTGCTCGACAGATGGACATCGCCGCGAGTGCGAATCGTGCGACTGAAGCTGGTGGTGATTTTGTAATCGCGGAGATCGATGTGCGCGCTGCAACCGGGACAATTGGTCGAGGTCGCGGCATCGCTGACTTCATGTTTGCGTTTGCATTCGAAACACGAGACAAGGCGATTGCGTTGCCGGTTCCACATGGCTTCGAACTTGCGATGAAGGGGTAATTCTTCCGGCGCGGACGATTCGTCCTTGAGTTTCAGTCCCGGCTTGGGCGCTGAAGGTGAAAAGGAACGACCGCATTGCCGGCAGATGGTCGTCTTCGCCGCCACATATTCCATCTGCTTAAAGCCACAGTGCGGACATTCCACACTGGCCTTGGCAGGCGACGACTTGATCACTAGTTCAGTAGGCGAGGGTCAAAATTAACCGCGAGCCGCGAAGGCAGGCTTGGCTGAATCTTCGTGGCGAACAACTTCTGGCCGGCTGCCGGATGCCGCTTTGACACTCATCCCGCTGGAAACTTCCGATTTCCCGATAAAGGTGGCGCCTTCTTCAATGATGAGGCGGGCGGCCTTCAAATCTCCCTGAAGCGTGCATTTCGACTTCAATTCGCAACGCTCGCTCACGGTAATGTTCCCCTGCACCTTGCCGTAAATCGTGATCGACTTTGTTTTGACTTCGGCGCGGATGTCTGCGTTTTCGCCGACCGTCAACGCCCCATCGGAATTAATTTCGCCTTCGACTTTACCATCGATCAAAAGTTCCTTTTGGAACTTGATCGTGCCTTTGATTTCGACGTCGCTGGAAAGGACGTCTTTGCCGGAATGTTCAGCCATAAACTTTTTGTAATCGCTTGTTGATGTTTTCGGTTGGTCGCCGTAGGCGGCTCGGTTGGAATCATCATTCCCCGTACTCAGCGATCCTTCTCCGATCGACGAGATCGTTCTCTGCGGGATGAATTTTCTCAACACGTGTTAGTATTGTAATGGTTATTCACGTTGTCAACGGGTTCGGGAACGAAAAACTGACTTTTTTACAATTTATCTGCAAATCGGAACAATTTCGCCGTTCCATTTTGCCCTGGAAGCACTAGAAACCGCGGTCCCTGGCTTGGACTGCGGTCAAGAACACGGCACAGCGGCTGGCCCGGAACCTGAATGCCCAGCAGATCAGCGGAATTGCGCGCCGCCCGCTCCCAGTTATAGCTTAAAACCCATTCCACTCGCCGATTACGGAGGATTTCACGCGCGCTAAGGAAGTCTGTTGCCAGATAGAAACGCGCGCTGTCAGCCGTGCCAGGCAGAGCTTCATGCGAACTGCCGGCAACGCCGGGTTGACCCGACCAATACGCAATCGATGGCGACAGCCACCACGGCGCGAGAAACGGATGCGTGTGCTCCGAGCGAATGGCGACGGCCAGTTCTCGCAATTGTTTCGATTCATCTCGACGCTCGATTTGATCCGAAAGCGCGACCTCGTTAGGCCAAATCCGCGCATCCCAGAATTGAAGCAGCGGCAAGATCGACAAAACAAACGCCGACCACACGGCGACCCGCGATTTGATCGGCGCAAGCAGTCCCGGCAATACGATGACAAAGATTGCGACGAAAAAGTAACTCCAGCGCGCCTGCCAAATCGTCAGCAGAAATGTCGCGACAAGTAAGAGCACAATAAGACCTGGCGGCGCGACTCGCTTGCGAAGCGATTGCCAAATCAGAACCGGTGCGATGACGACCATGTAGCCGGCCCAAGCAAACCAGATTCGATCCAGCGGCGCGACATGCCTGAGTTCACCAATCGTGCGCGACCAATTCTGGAATAACTGACTCGATTGAAGGATCGCGAATGTCGGAACGCGCCGCTCAACCAGCAACGAAATCGAGACGATCGCTCCAAAGACGATCCAACCTGCTCGCCGATGCGAACCAAAAAGAAGATGTCGATCCTTCGTTAGGCCAAAAAGCAAAACAAGAACGAACAAGACAAGCGGCTCGTAAAACGAAACCCAAAGCGCCATGCTCCACGCCATTCCGCTAACGACGCTCCAATTTCGCGATTGGTCGGTTCGCAGACTCCACTCCGCACAGACACCAATCGTGACGAGCACGATGAGCAGCGATTGATGGTCCGGTCGTCCCAGTTCCGTTCCGTGAACCAGAATAGGACTAATGCCGTAAAGAATCAGCATGACCCAGCGATAATGAAGTGTCATTCGCCGGGACCACCACCAAAGAAACCAGCCGCCAACTAACCCGAGAAATGGTGAGACCATAGCGCCGGCGAAATCAATTGGCTGCGCCGTGAACGGCTTGAGCAGGGTCGACAATGAGACGATCAGATAATCGAGCGGCGCAGTGGTGTGCGTCGTGGTGCCTTCCGGAAAATTCTCGAAATCGTGGTGGCGAATAATCAGCCCGGGATGTTCCGCACACATTCGGGCGCGTGTCATCCGCGCGTAACAGTCGGCATCGGTGAAATAAATATTTCCATCGACAAAAACGTCCTGATAATTCGCACAGCGCGCAGCCAGGATAAGCGCGCTCAAGATCAAAATTTCGATCGCGACGAGGACGATGCGGGCGGGTCGCTGCACAAGATCGACAATCGCAAATCGGCGATCGAAAATCGAAAATGAAATTTGGGCCCGCCTGGATTCGAACCAGGGACCAAGGGATTATGAGTCCCCTGCTCTACCGCTGAGCTACAGGCCCGTGTGTATTTTGGGAATTAGAACACAATCGACCGCTCGTGACCAACGCGACATATGGGCAAATTTTCAGGGCGGACACACGGCCAATCATTTTTTCAACTTATGAATGCGGCACCTCATTCCTTGAGCAAGGCGGCTGTTGCGATGGCGGTCGCTGGATTTCTCCTCACTCTTCCGCTTTGTCCCAAGGCATTCGAAAACGTTGGGCGCTCGTTAGGCGCTAGGTAGTCGGCGCCGTCAAAGAGGTAAAGGCCTGCCAGACATGAGCTTCCATATGACGCCATGTGAACCGTGAAAGCGTTTACAGTAAAATATTACAATGTGATTGACCTACGAGGGCAAAATGTTGTCTAATGGGTCTGAAAATCATAGCGAATGCCGAACGAGGGGAGTTCCAGGTTCATTCGGATGACATAATTAAACTGAATGAAAGGTTTCGTCCCAAAAAGTGGGCGACCGACCAAGGGCGGTAGCTTGTCCAGGGCGGCCGGCGCACAAGGCCTCCTGCACTATTTTTTTCGACAAATGTCGTCGATAGGCGATGAGCGCGAGAAGCGAGGCTCGGACAAAAACAGCGATTTTCGCGTCAATGCAAACGAACTTCACGTCGATGCCGGATCGGGCTTGCGGCCAACGGTGGGCCCGTCCAGAAACGGTGAGGCTTCGTTGAACCACGCTTACCCGGCGTCTCTTCAAAAGATTATCGTGGAACTTGTATCTTCCGATCGTGCCGCGGGGTTTAACTTCGAATCGCGAAGCAACGGGCAGACATTATGTCGGCCGTCGGGCAACGGGGCGATTGCAGCGGCGATAGTTCCTTCCGACGACGCGGTCGAGATGTCGGCCGCTCGTATGCCGCGCTGGAAACGGATTCTCGACGTGACCTGTATTGTCCTGAGTTCGCCGTTTTGGCTGCCGGTCATGACGTTGGTGATGGGATTGGTTCGGCTCACTTCACCGGGCCCTATCTTTTATCGTCAGGAACGCGTGGGATATCGACGGAGTCCCTTTATGCTCTTCAAGTTTCGGACCATGCGCGTAAACGCCGAGACTCGGGGACACGAGGAATACTTTGCAGATTTAATGCGGTCGGAATGCCCGATGACCAAGCTCGATGCCGTGGGTGATACTCGCCTCATTCCTGGGGGGCGTTTCATGCGAGCGAGTGGCTTGGATGAATTGCCGCAAATTTTCAATGTTCTTCGTGGGGAAATGAGTTTAGTCGGCCCCCGACCTTGCTTGCCCAATGAATTCGAGCGCTACCAGCCATTGGAGCGGCAGCGAGTCAACGCGTTGCCTGGCCTCACCGGCTACTGGCAAGTCAACGGCAAGAATAACACGACCTTCAAAGAAATGATCGCCATGGATCTATTTTACATTCGGAACATGTCGATCTGGCTTGATCTGACCATCATGTTCAGGACGATTCCTACTCTGGTAAAGGAGGTGGTCAATCGCCCGCGAACCTCTCGGGATCGACCTCCCCCAAACTCCGTTTATTATCCGCGCCGTTTCGCTGGAGGGGCGAACGGAGTAGCGAACAAAATATGACAAAGCCAGTCTCGGTGGGGGTAGTCGGCTGCGGCTACTGGGGCCCACTCCTAATCCGCAACTTCGGGAATGTCCCCAACTGCAATCTCGTGGCGGTGTGCGATGTCAGCGAAGCGCGTCTGAAGCACATTAGGAAACTTTACCCGGAGGTGACCGCGGTGACAGACTGGGAGCGCTTTCTTACGGACTTCGAGTTAGACGCAATCGTAATTGCTACACCGGTAAAGTTTCATCACGCGCTGGCGCAAAAGAGCCTTCTCGCGGGAAAGCATACATTCATCGAGAAGCCGATGGCGGCGTCCTCAGCCGAGTGCGAGAGTTTAATAGAGATTGCCGAGTCTAAAGGTCTAGTCTTGATGGTGGATCACACCTTTCTCTATTCATCGGCGGTTCGTAAAATCGCCGAACTCGTTCGAGCCGGTGACATTGGTGACATTCGTTATATCAATTCACGGCGCCTTAATTTGGGTCTGTTTCAGAAAGACATCAATGTGGCTTGGGACCTTGCCCCGCACGACATTTCCATCATCCTGCATATTCTCGGGGAGCTCCCGATCGCAGTGAATTGCCAGGGGAACGCACACGTCAGTCCTGCAATCGAAGACGTGACCAACATGTCCCTGACATTTCGGCAGGGGCGCTTTGCTACTATTCAGAGCAGCTGGCTTGAACCGAGAAAGGTGCGCGAGATGACCATCGTCGGCAGCCGCCGAATGATTGTCTACGATGATTTGCAGACGCACGAGAAAATCAAGGTTTACGATGTTCGGGTGGAACGACCTCCCCACTACGACACGTTTGCGGAATTTCAGTACTCATATCATTACGGGGACAGTTACATTCCTCACCTTAAGCAAGAGGAACCGCTGAAGGAGGTTTGCCGGCATTTTATTGATTGCATCGAGACTAGCACGCAGCCGGTGAGCGGTGGTCAGGAAGGATTGAAACTCGTCCGAATCCTCGAAGCGGCATCCGCCTCACTTAAGGCGAAGGGCGCGGCCGTGGTTCTGTCGCAATCTGCTAACGGCAGTTGCGAACCGGCGAACGCTCTGAGAGTGGTCCCGCCGCTGGAAGCCGCGGGTAGCTGAGTCGCAAACCGTTGCACGGAACGGCCGTTGGTTCTGGAGCCATGTTTCTGGGTGGGGTAACGGTAGGAGAAGGCGCAACTGTCGCGCCGGAACCATAGTCATAAAAGACGTATCCCAAAATACGACCGCGGTGGGGAACGTTGCACGATCCCTGGGGCCTGCGAAAACCAATGCATATTAGAGTACCATTTCTCGACCTTAACGCTCACCACGCGGCGCTCCGGCCTGAGCTTGACCGCGCGATCCGCGAGGTGATTGACAGCGGCGCCTTTGCCGGCGGACCGTTCGT
>CATPAT010000218.1 GCA_955652155.1 uncultured Chthoniobacterales bacterium
ACGAGACATTTGGCCTCGTAGGTTGGGACAACTTCCCAGCCCGGCGGCGGGGCGTCTCGGCCCTCGAGTTGCAATGCGTCGGCCGAGCGCTCGCCACTGATCGGATGTTTCTCGTAAAGAAATTTGTAAGCCGGCATGGTTGAATCCCGGTTGTCCGGGCTCATGCTGCGCGGGGAATAAAGGTGTCGATGATGCCAGGCCTCGGAATAAGCCGGCGGTAAGCCGGTTGGATTCGGCGAAGCCGAGGCGGCCGGTGACGGATTCACAGCGGTAGCGGGCGGCGCAGGAGAAGTCGCCGGTGCGGCCGGGGAGCCACTGGCTCCCGGTTTAGCCGCGCTCGCATTCGCAGGCGGCGATTGCGCAGGCAAATTCGGAGGAGCGTTTGCGGGCGGCGCCGCTGCCGGCTTTTCTTCTTCAGTTGGCGCAGCTTTGCCAATATTCGCCACATCGGGACCCATTCGTTCCTGTCCAAGCACTACCGGACGATCAAAAATATAATCGCGCGGGGCGCTGCGGCGTTCAGCCCATTTCGGACCAGGCGACGGCCCGGCGTCGCGGACACGATCAATATCCGCGGAAGCGTAATCGGGACGAATTTGCTGGCTGTGGCAATAAATGCACCCGTTTGCCGCGTAAATCCGCCGGCCGCGCTCGGCCATGCCCGATTTCGGAGTGGGGTAAGCGTCTGCTCCCTCTTCATCCGTCTGCGGATTGAGCGCGCCAATTTGCCAATTCGGAATCACCGTTAAGCCGACCCACGAGAACGCGAATGTTCCGAACAGACCGATGAAAAGTGGGACGAGTCCTTTCATAAGTGCTCCTCCGATCCTTCGGATTCAACCGGATTCAAGAAGGTCGGCACCGTCGAGGTGCGGCCAAGACCAAACAGCATCAGACCGAAATGGAACGTGAAAATAAAATGCGAAACCGTCAGCAAAAGCGCCGCAACCGTCCGACCGCGCGCATAGGGCAACACGCTAGCCACACTTTCGATGAACGTCATCGACGTGTCGTTTTGATCAGCGCCCTGAGTCAAGCCGCCGACCAACAGCATTAACGACATCAATCCAACGCCGTAAGCCGATGCCCAAAAATGGAGTTTGATCAGTGTGGCATACCGCCATTCGCGGCCAACCAGCCGCGGCACGATGTAATACATCGAACCGAACATGATCATGGTGAAAAACGCGTACAAACCCATGTGCGAATAGGCGATGCTGGCCTCCGTAAAATGCAGATAGCGCGCGGTTGAGCGAAGCGAGATCAGGATCCCGACAACGCTGAATACCGTGTACGACATCGCGCCGAACACGGTGAAGCGCAGCGTCGGGCTGTAACGCATCACCGGAAAATATCCCTGCATCGTCATGTGGTGATTGAGTCCAACGGTTGCGACCGGAATGATGGTCAGGATCGTGGCCGCGATGCTCGCGGTAATCATCCACGCCGGAAATGGCCCGTCGACCAGACGCTGCATCCCGGTCCAGCTCGAAAAAAGCGCGTAGGTCCAAAACCCAATGGTGGCGAGATGATAACTGTAAACCGGGCGACCGATTACTTTCGGGATCATGTAGTAAGCGGTCCCGAGAGCGATCGCGCCGAGCCAAAGAAAGAGGAGATTATTCGCGTACCACCAGCCGACCGCCGCCTGCATCACGCCCTGGACCGGAACCATGAAGAGCATTGCTTGCGCGGCGGCGTAGAGCCATGGAAACCAGAGAAACGCGGCGAGCAAATACCACTGCGTGATATAAATCTGATCGCCGCGGCGAAAACGGAACATCAACACCGCCCACGAAATAATCAGCGCGTAAGCGACAAAAAGGACGACCGCGGCATAAGGGGGAAACTCGAGCCACTCGTAGCCGGTGCTGTAGCCCATGAGAATTCCGATTACGCCGATCACTACACCGATGTTCCAAAACCAAATGCCAGTGACGATGATCAGCGGGTGCCGCAACGTCGTCCGACACAGTCGCGCCATCAGCCAGATCGCCGTTCCCATCGCGACCATTGACGCCCACCCGTAAACCATCACGTTCATGTGGACCGGGCGGAGACGGCCCCAGGTCAGAAAGCTGACGTCCGAAAACCAATCCGGTGAATGCAGTTTGAACGAAACGAATCCGGCCAGCAGCGTTCCGATTAGCAACCAAACCATCGCCGATGCGTAAAACATCAGCACCGGCACGCGGGTGGATGCATCGATCCGCGCGCGCTCGAGCTGCCCGGCGTCGCCGGCGGCGGCTGAAATGGTCGGTTCTTTTAAAGGGATGTCAGCGGCTGGAGTCATTCGTTAGGCAAGATCGACCTGTTCACTGTTGTCCTGGAGTTGTTGAAGGCGATGCGGCCGGCACCGCGCCGGATGCTTTCGGTGAAGCAGATGCGCCGGGTTGCGTTGATGGCTGCACCGCCGGCGGGTTCACGGCGGCCGCCGGTTGTCCGCGCGCTTGGGAATTTGGACCTGCAACTGAAGTTGGCTTAGGCGTTCCGCTTGCTTGCGGCGAAGCGGATGGCGCGGGCGATGCCGAGGCTGCACCCCCTGGCGCAGCAGATGATTCCGGCGCCGCGATCGCGTATGCCGGCGCGGGTTTCTTGTTCGCCAGATCGGCAACCGTTAATTCCATCGCGCGAGCAATTGGCAATCGCACCGTGCCTTTGTTTTTGTCGACCCAGGCGTAACTGGTCAGCGCCTTAGCCTCTTCATCGCGCACGTCCTTTAGTTTTTTCACGCGGTCCTCGGCCCGCATGCGTTCGTAAGTATCGCCGCGTGGTCCCGGGCCGATCACGGCCACGACCATTACGCCGAAAAGCGCAAACAAAAGGACAACGCCGACCCAGGTCGAAAACGGCGCGGGCGATTGAAATTGTTCGGTATTGGCCATTTCAGTTCACTAATTTCAAAGACTCGACCAGGCGCGGGTCGCGGACTGGAAAGAGCGAAGTTTTTCCAACGATGCGCAAGTAAGCGAAGGCCAACGTCGCGCCGATGGCGATGAGCGCGGCGAAATCCCATAGGCTCACGTGCACGCCGGTTCCATGCAGCGCCGGCAAGACCACGAGATAAATGTCGAGCATCTGCATCAATAAAATCCAGGCGGCCACGTAACAAAGCTGGCGCGGATGTTTTTTAATTGATTGCAACAGCAGAATGGCGAACGGCCCGAAGAAGCGGCCGATCACCAGCAGCATGCTCAAGTTCCACCACGATTCCGTATTCCGAGTTAGATAATATTGCGTCTCCTCTGGCATGTTCGCGTACCAGATGAGCATGTATTGACCGAACCCGATATAGGCCCAGAAAACGCAGAAGGCGAACATCCACTTCCCCATGATGTGGTAATGCTCGCGCGTGACCACGTCCTTGAGATAACCGGCACGCTGCAGTCCTGTGATCACGAGGACGAGAAGCGCCATCGAACTGCCGGCCGCGCCCGCGAAAATGTAGACGCCGAACATGGTCGAGAACCAGCGGTAGTTCAGACTCATCAGCCAGTCGAACGCGCCAAACGTCAGACAGAGCGCGAAGAGCGGAAGGCTCGCGAAGGCGACTTTGCGAAGGCGAATCGTGAATTGCGGATTGCCGTCCTTGTCCTGCCGCACTGAAAATCGGCGCAACAACTGGGACGCGATGATGAAGAACCCGAGGAAGAAAGCGGCGCGCAGGATGAAGAAGTCGAGATTCAGGTAGGCGCGCTTGGAATCGAGCGTCGCCTCTTTTCCGGGTGCGATGTTCATCCACTCATAAAGATGGTGTCGCAAAAGCAGGATCGGGATGAAAAAGATCGCCAGGACAGCGACGAGCACGGCGATGTTCTCGAGCTGACGCCGGACAACCACCGTCCATTCCGCATCGGTCGCGTAATGCACGATTGTCCAGAAGAAACAGCCCGCGCATAAGGTGAAGAAAAAGCCGAATGCGAAGAGCCACGAAAAACTGAACTGCTTCGGATCAATCGCCGCCCCCGCGCCGCACAAAGCCAATGCAACAAACGCGATCACGCCGAGAAGGACCGACAAACCGGCAAAACGGCCGCTCTCGAAATATTCGCCTTCCGGCGTCGGCGCATTGTGCAAGCGGTCGCTCATTTCT
>CATPAT010000219.1 GCA_955652155.1 uncultured Chthoniobacterales bacterium
ACGATCTTGAAATTCGGCTTTGCGCTCGCCAGACACGGCTTCATGTAACAACCACCGGGCAAATCCATCCGTTCACCGCCGCAAAGAACTTCGCCGCCTTCGTCTTTCAATTTCTGAATCGACTGCTGCACCATGTCGACTGCGCCCTTGTCGATCAACGGTCCCATCAAAGTTTTTTTATCGAGCGGATTTCCGATGGGCAGCGATTTGTATGCGGCCAGCAATTTCTTGCGCACTTTGTCGGCGACCGATTCGTGCACGATCACGCGCCGCGTCGAAGTGCAACGTTGACCAGCCGTCCCAACCGCGCCGAAGAAAATTGATTGCGTCGCCATCTCCAAGTCGGCAGTTGGGCAAACGATCAACGCGTTGTTGCCGCCGAGTTCCATGATTGTCTTCCCCAACCGGCCATGGACTGTTTTCGCCACGTGCAATCCCATCGCGACTGAACCCGTGGCGGAGATCAATAGAATCCGCGCGTCGTCAGCCAATTTTTGTCCAACGCTTTTTCGATCGCCGATCAGCAAACTGAAAATTGCCGGATCGGCGCCGGTGTCACGGCAGACGCGTTCCGCAATTTTTGTGACCGCAATCGCAGTCAGCGGAGTTTTTTCGGACGGCTTCCAAATTGTCGCGTCGCCACAAACTGCGGCGAGCGCGGCGTTCCAGGACCAGACGGCGACCGGAAAATTAAATGCCGTGATTACGGCAACGAGTCCAAGCGGATGCCATTGCTCCATCAAACGATGGCTCGGCCGCTCGGATTGAATCGTCAGGCCGTAAAGCATCCGCGATTGGCCGACGGCGAAATCGCAGATGTCGATCATCTCCTGAACTTCGCCTTCGCCTTCAGCGAGAATCTTTCCGGTTTCGAGCGTCACAAGTTGTCCTAGTTCATGCTTCAGCTCGCGGACCGCGTTTCCCAGACGCCGAACCGTGTCGCCGCGGACTGGACCCGGCGTTCGCCGCCATTTTTCGAACGCTTTCTGCGCGCGCGTGATGGTGGTTTGGTAATCCTCGTCTGACGCGGTCCGAATACTTGCCAGCCGGCGGCCATCGATCGGCGAGATCTTGTCGATCTTCGCGCCGCCGCCACGCCAGTCGCCATTGAAGACGCCTGTGTTGTCCTCTTTGATGCCGAGCTTTTCTAGCGCGGATGTCATAGGTGGATCGGCCGCTCCGCGGGCGATGCTACAATAATGGCGGCGAAGCCGCGTAGACTTAACATCGAGCAAGGGACTGCTCGATCCACCTTTTTCGCGCTCATCATTTCCGCTTCCGGCAATATTGCCGAATCAAACCGATCGCTTCGTCCACAACTTCAGCCGTGATGTCCAGGGCCGGACGAAAACGGATCGACCGATCACCGGAGCGCAACGTCAGGACGCCGAGATCGAACAGGCCTTTCCAAAATCTCTCGCGCGTATCGGCATCCGGAAGATCGAACGCCAGCAACAAGCCGCGACCGCGTACAGCAGAGATCATCGGCTCGTAACCCTGCAGGTCGCGCAGCTGATCTAAAAAGTAACCGCCGACCTTGGCCGCATTCTCAACCAGAAATTCTTCTTCGATGATGTGCATGTAATGCGTCGAACGGACCATGTCGGTGAGATTTCCGCCCCAGGTCGAATTCAAACGGCTCGGCAAACGAAACGCGTTATCTTTTACTTCATCCAACCGCGGACCGGCCATCACGCCGCAGGTCTGCGCCTTTTTCCCGAACGCGAGCAGATCGGGCAACACGTCGAATTGCTGGCAGCACCACATCTTGCCGGTGACCCCCATGCCGGATTGCACTTCGTCGAATATTAAAAGTATGTCGCTGTCGTCACAGATCTCACGCAACTTCTTCAGCCATTCGCCGCGAAAATGATTATCGCCGCCCTCCCCCTGGATCGGCTCGATGATGATGGCGCAGATGTCGATCTTATGTTTGTCGATGCAAGCATGGATTTCTTTCTCCGCTTTCTTCTCGCGCGCGATGACGTCGCGCTCACGCTCACTTTCGGGCAACGAGAAATCGACGTAGGGACAGGAGACGCGCGGCCAATCGAACTTCGCGAACAAATCCGTCTTGCGCGGATCGGTGTTGGTGAGGCTCATGGTGTAGCCGCTGCGACCGTGAAAGGCGTGACGGAAATGCAAAATCTGCGTTCCGCGCTCACCGTGGCCCGCAGCCATGTTCTTGCGGACTTTCCAATCCATCGCCGCCTTGAGCGTGTTTTCGACCGCAGCCGCGCCGCCTTCGATGAACAAGTACTTATCTAGCGGCGGCAAACCGGCGACGCGCGCAAATGTTTCCACGAATTCGGCGTAGGCCTCCGAGTAAACATCCGAGTTCGCGACTTTCGCTTTCGCCGCCCGCAAAAGATCGCGCTGCACATCAGGCTGGTCGAAATAAGGATGATTAAACCCGATCGGCATCGAGCCGAAGAAACCGTAAAGATCGATCAAACGGTGGCCGTTCGCGGCGTCGTAGAGATAAGAGCCGCGGCTCTTTTCCTGATCGAGGACAATCTTAAAGCCGTCGAGCAAAATGTGATCGCCCAGCACGTGGAGCACACGAGACGGATCGACAGATTTTTTATTTTTGCTCTTCCTCAAACGCGGCCGCGACGTGCGAGCCGCCTCCGTGAGCACGGACGGCATACTCATCCGTTGAGAGTAGCTTTTAGCGCAGATTTGGTCAACCGGCGCTGACCAGTGACGCTACTTCTTTTCCGGTGAGATCGCGTTCTTTTCCGCGGTCGCTTTGGCCAGAGCGGCGTTGTAGTCCGCCGCCTCCGCGTTGTAGGCAATGTTGCCTTGGACGTCGCTGTGCAGAAGATCGCGCTTTTTCAGCCGCAACGCTTGGCTCCACTCAATGAGCCGTTCCATCTCTGTCGCGTTAATGGCGCGGCGTTCATCCAGGCTGGGAGCCGCGACCTTTTTGGAGACCTTTTCCAAGCCGTAATGGTTCGCCGGTCCTGATGGCACTTCCTTGTGTTTAAAAAATTGATCGAAATGTGATCCCGAAAGCGACGCCGGTCGCAGCACGAAATAAGCAAGAATGCACGGCAGGGCGATCAATCGAAATGTCTTCGATAACGGCGCAAGATCCGGGTAGTTCAGTCGGAATAGCAACGGCCCAAAGGGCAGAAAAATTCCCAGACCCCACCAAACGCTAATGCCAAAAGCGGCACGAATGAGAAGAATGCGGCCGATCAATATGCATAGCAGTCCAATCGCGAGAAAAATGAGGGCCGCCACGCACCCTTTGAAGCACGATAAATGCCACGGATGCCACCCGACAGAGCTGCGTTGTCGATCTTAGCGAACGATTCCTTCGCGCAACGAGGAATGCTTACCCGCCAGCAATTCCTGAGTGAGCTGATAACCGCGCTTGTCCACATTTCGACGTGCGCCGGCAAAGTAGTGGTCGATCCGCGCCCGCGCCGAATTGCAGAAATAATTTGCGACCGAGAGAACTTCGTCGGCCGACTCACCGTGATCGATTTTGTATTGCGCAAATGAGCAGGTCGCGCTGATCGCGAAAAGTTCGGTCGCGATGCCGACAAACCGGGAAAGTAAAAGTTGCTCACGATCGAGCTTCGGGCCGAAGCGCGCCATCGCGTGAAATAATCCCCGAGCGAGCTTCTTGCTCGTCCGCGCCGAGTAATCGACATGTTTTTGGAGGTGCCGATGGAGATTGTCGACCTTGCCGGCGCCGCTCGAGAACCATTGCCGGGGATACCAGCCGGCATAAAATTTTCCGGATGTGAAAACTGCTTTGACCCGTTCCGACATCGGCAGCTGGGTATTGAAAATCGCACCGCCTACTTTCAAATGCGGATCGAGCGCTTCGCGCGCGATGAATAGCCGCA
>CATPAT010000220.1 GCA_955652155.1 uncultured Chthoniobacterales bacterium
AACATTAAACATTTCTTACCGATGGATCCATTCAGTTACCTGTCCGTCCTGATCTCGATCGTGCTGGCATTGGGCATGACGCGTGTGCTCGCGGGTGTCGGTGACATGCTGCAAGCGCGCTCACGGCGGCACATTTATGGGGTGCACGCCGTTTGGATCGTCAATCTTTCCATCTATCTGGTTGTTGCGTGGTGGGGATCTTCTACCGCTGGCGCAATCAGCAGACCTGGACGTTTTTCCTTTTCGTCTTCGTTCCGATCTCGCCCACAATCTTGTATCTCGCTTCGATGCTCCTTTTCCCGCGGGAAGGCGGCGTTGACGAATCAATCGACTATAAGACGCATTACTATGCGAACCATCGCGCGTTCTTTGCTTTCTTCAGCTTGTTTACGCCGGTCGATATCGTTGACAGCTTACTCAAAGGCACCCGCCATTTTCTTGAATTAGAACCGCAATACACCCTCAGCGGCGTCCTTTACTTCGCCGGCCCGTGACCGCTGCAATCACACGAAATGAGCGTTACCACGAATTCTACGCCTCTTCTTTCTCGTCCAAACGGTCGTCATGAGCTTCGTGATCTTTCACACCCTGGTGTGAAATGCTCGGCAGCTGCAACAACCATTACTTCATCCTTGTTAATTCCCTCAATGTTTGTGTCGCTTCGTGTCATCGCGAAAAAATTCCTGCAGCTCATCGTGCGGCGCAGCATCCATGAAACCATGGAAGCGTCCGTCTTCGGCGAGTTGCTTTGCCGCGCGCATAAACCCGCCCCACGCCGCACGCGCGAGCGCACCGCCCACACTCACTCGCCGCACGCCGAGCGCAGTAGCATCAGACATCGTTAGGCCGACCGCACCGCCAATCAGCAAGTTGAGTGGTTTCGGCGCCACCGCTGCAACCACTGCGGCAATGTGGTCGCGATCTCGAATGCCCGGCGCATACAAGCAATCGGCGCCCGCATTCGCATATGCAGTGAGCCGGCGGATCACCTCGTCAATGTTGGTTACACCGACGAGAAAACATTCCGCGCGGGCAACAAGCAACGTTCCACTGTCTTCGGTTGCCTCCCGCGCCGCGCGAATCCGCTCGGCCGCAAGATCAACATCGTACAACGGTCGATCTTTGCGACCGCTATTATCTTCGATCGACAGCCCCGCCACGCCCGTCTCGACACAGAGCCGCACGTTTCTCGCTAGTTCGCCCGCATCGTCGGCGTAACCATTTTCGAAGTCCGCGTTCACTGGAATGTCTGTCGCTTCGACAATTTCTCGGATGTGCTCGAGCATCATATCGCGTCCGACAGCGCCGTCAGGCAATCCGCGCGAGAACGCGAATCCAGCCGACGTTGTCGCGATCGCTTTAAAGCCAAGATGCTGCAGGTAACGCGCGGAGCCAATGTCCCACAGATTCGGAATAGCAAAGCAACCGCTCCGGTGCAGTTCATGAAAAGTCTGTCGTCGCTCGGCGATTGTCGGCATGACTGCTATCTTAACTCTCGCACAGGACTTCGCTAATCGGCTGAGGGAGCAGGCGGAGGCAAGCGATTATGTACAGCAAAGTCGCGAGCGTAGAGGAGGATAGGCCGTCGCCGAACAGAATGAAATCTGTGGACTTCCTGCTTTCGTGGTTTCCTGATTAAGCGAAATCAAGATGAAAACAGTTCAATTATCGGATGGCGAGCGCGTTCCGGCGCTGGGTCAAGGCACCTGGCGCATGGGCGAGAACAAGAACTCGCACGCGGATGAGGTCGCGGCTCTGCGCTTGGGGATCGATCTCGGCATGACCTTGATCGATACCGCGGAAATGTACGGCGAAGGCAGCGCGGAAAAAGTGGTGGCGGACGCGATCGACGGTCAACGCGATCGCGTTTTCGTCGTCACGAAAGTATATCCGCACAACGCGTCACGCACGAAGTTGCCGAAAGCGTGTGAGCGCAGTCTCAAGCGTCTCCGCATCGAGGTCATTGACCTTTATTTATTGCACTGGCGTGGCGACGTACCGCTCGCGGAAACCGTGGAAACCTTCGAGCAACTTCGATCCAGCGGAAAAATTCGATACTGGGGCGTTTCAAACTTCGACGTCGAAGATATGAAAGAATTATTCACAATCGAAAACGGGACGGCGTGCGCCGCTAATCAGGTCCTCTATAATCTGCAACATCGCGAAATCGAATCTGGACTCCTGCCCTTCCATGAACAATCAACAAACGCCAGTCCGGCTCGGACCAACCATCAACTGGCTCTGATGGCCTATTCTCCCGTCGGCCATGGTCGCGGCCTGCTGGAGAACGCGACGCTCAAGAAAATTGCCAAGCGCCACGACGGCACGCCGGCGCAAATCGCGCTTGCGTGGGTGCTCCGGCAGCCCGGCGTCATCGCCATCCCGAAAGCCAGCAATGAAACTCACGTCCGCGATAATGCGCAAGCAACCGAGATCGAATTGACCAAAAAGGATCTAGCCAAAATGGATCGAGAATTTCCGCCACCGAAATCAAAGCAGCCGCTGCCCGTACTGTAACTCCGATAAAAACCCGCATAAATAATTGCCGACCAGCATAATGCGTTTCAATAAAAACTAGGACATCGAACTTACATGAAAACGCTCCCGCGATCGTTTTTCGTAATAATCCGCGCTTCAGCGCGTTGGTTCGAAGGATCTTTGCCGAACACGATAAAATGAGATCGCTCGCCGGCCGGGCTGTCGAGGCGTAGTCTCGTGCGGAGTTGGGAAGCAGCCGCTGCCTATGCTGTGACGCGCGATGTCGATCCTCCCGCGACGTGATCCCATCAGCCGCCGGTTTTCGCTTGCGCTACGTAACGCTTAACCTCTTCGGCGTCGGCGCCGACAACGGTGCCGACGAGAAGGCCCCCGCGATTGTAAACGTTAACCTGTGGAATCGAGTGGATGTTGTATTGCTTCGCCACGGCCGTGTTCCAATTGACGATGTCGATTTTGCGCAGCGCAATATCCGGATCCGTTTGCGCCATCTGCTCCAAGCTTGGCGAGAGCTGTTTACACGGGCCGCACCAGTCCGCATAAAAATCGACAACAGTCACGCTGCCGAGTGCGAGATGTTTTGCGATGTCCACCTGCGCGCCGTGAGTGATCACTTCGGCTTGCTGGCCGCGACCAGCGACGACCGCAGCAGGCGCCGGAAGCTTATCCTCCTGGTTTTTGAGCGGTTCTTGTCCGGTCCAATATCTGTTTCTTTCTTCGGCCACTTTCCGTCGCAATTCTTCTTGCTGCGTTAGGAACGCCTGCTGACTGGCGTTTGTTCGGCCGAGTATGCGGCGGCCTTCGGGGCATCGTAATGAAAACGTTCCCGAACCTCTTTTGGCAACTCGGTGAAGTAGACTCTCGAGATTCCCGAACTGCTTATGAGCACAAGGCAGTCGGGTTCGACTCGGCTTACCGTGACGTTTTTGTACTCTTTCCCGTCGATCGCTTTGAAGTCGTCAGCGAGGGCGATTGACGCGAAACATAGGATTAAAAAGGTGAGGATCTTCATCCTGCGTTGGGTGCGAAAAACCGCCCGCTAATGGCCGAAGCGCGGAAAGCGTCCGCTTGAATTCTCGTAAAACGCCCCCGCCGTGATGTGAACTTTATCGTTTCCCACCTCGCCGATAAAGTATCCCTGCTCAACGTCGCCACCGAATTTGCCGGTCGATCTCCCGTACAAAAAG
>CATPAT010000221.1 GCA_955652155.1 uncultured Chthoniobacterales bacterium
CCGAGCTTCATCAGCTGTTTCGGTTTGGGAAGTTTTCTCTTACCAAACGTTTTCGCGAACCCTTTGCGCACGCCGTAATCGTCCACCGGCCAAACGTCGGGCCGGCCGAGATCGAAAAGCAGCAGCATCTCGACGGTCCAACGCCCAATCCCACGAACAGTGATCAGACGCGCGATGATTTCTTCATCGCTCATCTTCGCCAATCTGCGCGCGCTCGGTACCGTCCCGTCGATCGTTTTTGCGGCCAGATCCTTGATCGCGGCGACTTTGTTTCGTGAAAGACCGGCGCTGCGCAACTTTTCGTCAGGAGTTTCAAGAACTCGCCGCGGATCGAGATACTTGCTTCGCGGATAGAGAGCGCGCACTCGTTTCCAAATAGTTGCGGCAGCTTTTCCACTTAACTGTTGATAGGCGATGGACTCGGCCAGCGCGTCGAATGGTCGAACCAATCCGCCCGGCCTCACATTGTAGCGGAGCGAACGCTTGATCAGCGCAGCCATCCTCGGATCCGTTGCCGCCAAATGTCTTTCAGGCGTAACCATGAACGAACTTCCTTTCGCTCAGGAAAATGTTTTGCTCAACCGCGCGTTTTCGTTTTCGTGAAGCCATGGCGCAAACGCAACTCACCTGGTATGGGCAATCGGGTTTCAAAATCGTCACCCCGACCGGCAAAGTGCTTTTGGTCGATCCCTGGCTCACCAATCCCGTTTTCGAAAAGGGCAAAGACGAATTGGCCGCGCTAAAGCATGTCGATCTCATTTTGCTGTCACACGGACATTCCGATCACGTCGGGAACGCGGTCGAGATCGGAAAAAAAACTGGAGCGAAGCTGGTGGCGAACTTCGATTTGTCGGCAGCAGTGACGAGCGTGCTCGGTTATCCAAGCAAACAAGCGGACATCGATACGACCGGACACATCGGTGGTCAGCTGACATTGCTCGATGGCGAGGTGACAGTTTGCTTTGTTCCGGCGTGGCATGGATCGACCGTGCAGAAAGATGAAACTTCGCTGGCGGTTCCCGCAGGCATGCCAACCGGGCTTGTCATTGGCATTCGCAACGGACCGACGATTTATCACACCGGCGACACCGGATTTTTTTCCGATATCGCGCGCGTTTCCGATTACAACAAGATCGGCATCATGCTGGTTTGCATCGGCGATCATTTCACCATGGGCCCGATTCGCGCGGCGGACGCGGTGAAACTGGTCGGTCCGGAAATGGTAATTCCGATGCACTATGGCACGTTTCCAGTTCTAACCGGAACGCCGGAAGCGTTTGGGGAAGAATTAAAAAAGCGCGGCGCCAAATCTGAGCTACGCGTAATGAAGGTGGGAGAGACGATCACAGTCTGAACAAAGAACGACGCAGTCGGTGCGTGAAGAAATGATTTGAAGCAATCGCGATCAAAGCCGTCGAAGGAACAAGCGAAAATGGGGATTTTGGGAGATGGAGCTGCATTGGTTGAGAATCTCGTTCCAACCGGTTTAATCACGGTGGCGAGTAAGCTGGTAGAAACGCCGCTCGGCCTGGCTGACGTGGCGACGAGACTTGTCGAAGCGCTGGCGATTAATTCGATCACCGAGAAAACGCGGCGCGGACGACGTGTCATCGTCAAGCGCCGCAATCTTCACAGCCAGCAGCTAGCCGATCTGACTAATCTCTATTTTCGGATGACCGACATTCCGATTCGGTTCTGGAGCAAAGTAGAAGAATGGCAGCGCTGGGAAGTTGACTGTTTTGAAATGCTCAATGGCGACCGCTATCGCGCCTACGCTTCCGGGAAGAGGTGCGTTATCGCCGAAAAACTTCCGGGCGAAAGCTTATGGATACACTTGAATCGCGGCACGCTTACACGCCGAATGCTGCAGGCCGCAGGTGCTGAATTTCGCCGCGCTCATGGATTTTGGAGCGACTATTTCCAAGGCTGCTGGTCCCACGGCGATGGCACTGCCCAGAATGTAATCTACAATCCGAGCAGAGACCGCGCACGACTGATTGATTTTGAAATCGTCCACGAAAAATCGCTCGCCAGGACTGCACGTCAGGCGGACGATTTGCTCGTCTTTCTTCTCGATATGGTGGGGATCGTACCGAGCCGACAATGGCTGCCGTTTTCAACAACTTTTCTGGAAGCATACGGCGATGGAGAAGTTATCGCTCAGCTCAGAAAACAACTCGATCTGCCCGGCGGACTGGCTTGGATCTGGTGGGGTGTGCGCACCAATTTCACAAATCCGGGGAACGTGAAGAAACGGCTGCGAAACCTAAGTCGGGCAATCGCCAAATTGAAGTTCTACGATGAGGCAGGCTCAGCCCGCGCCCGCAACAAACGCCGCCCCTCAATCAGTTGCCAGCAAATCAGGCCCGGTATGCCGAGAGCGAGTTCGCGCACTCTCGCGATCAAAGATAGAGCGAAAGCCGTGTCTCCTGGTATTCCAAGAAGATTACCGACCAGGACATAGCCGCTTTCCTGCACGCCAAGTCCTCCCGGGACGGGAAATGCCACCGACCGAATCGTCAGAGCCATGCTCTGCAGAATGATCGCGTTCACCACTGTCGCATGCAGATTGAGCGCCCAGAGCGCGATCCAAATCTCGCCTGAATTCAAAATCAGGGAAAGGATCGTCGAAACGCAACAGCCGATTACGGCCCGGCGCCGCGCGTAAAGCGCGCGAATCGTTTCGTCTAACGTCTCGCCAGTTTGCACGAGCGATTGCCATTCGGGCGAATTCGCCAACTTCGCGATCATCCGGGCGAGGAATCGAAACATTCCGCGCCGTTGCACAAAATAAAATCCGCCAACTGCCGCCACGCCGACGAGCGTACCGATCAACGTTGGGCCGACAAAATTTTTTCGCCCGGTTGATTGAACCAGCAGCACTACTCCAAGCAATGTAAACGCAGCCTGCGTGAACACGCCTAATGTCAGATCAACTAGGACCGTCCCGGCCGCGATCGGCAGGGGCGCACCTTTGATCGCCGCCAGACGCGCTCGCACGATGTCGCCACCGACGGCGGCCGATGGCACCAGGGTGCTGACCGATTCGCCGATCCAGCGCATCCAAAAGATTTTTGGCAACGGCAAACGATCGCTTTTAGGAAAAAGGACCCACCAGGCAATGGCATCGAGAAAAACGGGGACGCACAAATGAAAAGCGATGACGGCGGCAATCGCCCAGCCCGCGGTGGCAATCGCACCGCCAACCTGCCTCACGCCCTCGCGAACCAGCAATCCCGTGAAAAGAGCCGCGCCCCCAAAAGCGAGAAAATAAAAAGTTAAACGGATCCTGCCCGGGATTTTCATGTTTCGATGCAAGCGACCCGCAATCTCGAGCCGAGCACGATCGTGATGCTAACACGAAACGCAGCTGGAGGTGTCTCCGGATGGACGAGGCTGCGTTAAATCAGTGACTCTGAAGCTGGCGTTACCGCAACTTCGGCTTGCACTGGAACTGGAACCGGGACCAACGCCGGGGTTGCATCCGGCAGGACATCGGCAATAACCGGTGGCACAACCGCTCGCCGCAACGGACGCGAGACCAACAGACAAAGC
Source organism: uncultured Chthoniobacterales bacterium (assembly GCA_955652155.1). GTDB lineage: Bacteria > Verrucomicrobiota > Verrucomicrobiia > Chthoniobacterales > UBA10450 > AV40. The sequence continues at coordinate 3,556 of CATPAT010000221.1, forward strand.
GTCAGCCAGCTGGTGCCGAGAAACATTCCGCCAAGCACGTCGGTTAAATAATGGGCGCCGAGCGCGATCCGACTGAACCCAACCAGAACGATCACGAAAGTCGCCACCGAATAGACCAGCACGCGGCCGCGGCGATTTTTAATCATCGGGATAATGAACAGAGCAAGTTGCCCGTAAAGCAGCGTGGCGCCGATGGTGTGGCCGCTGGCAAAGCTGTAACCCGACCAGTCCACGAACCAGCCGTCGACAAATGGACGATGCCGATGCACCAGAAGTTTGACCCATTCGTTCAGGAGAATTCCCCCCGGGACCGCCACAACCATCATCACAAGCGACGGCCACCAGCGTTTGAAAACGAGAAACAGGACTGCTATCGAAAGGACGATGGCAATCCACTCGCTCGAGCCGAATTCAGTGATCCCACGGAGCACGCTGACGAATGCGGGAGTCAGGTGCGCGTGAAACCAGAGGGCCACGCCGTGGTCGATTCCGGCCAACGGATTTGCTATCGCAAGAGGGGGATTCACAGAAAAGCCGTGCACAGTAAGGCAGGTCGGAAGCCAGTCAACCCCGAA
>CATPAT010000222.1 GCA_955652155.1 uncultured Chthoniobacterales bacterium
CCGCGCGAGTGACAGGGCAATCCCGCCGCAGACCGGCACGCATCCGCCGACGTAGCCAAATCCTCCACCGCGCGCCGTTACCGGAATTTTCCCGCGCGACGCAAAGTGAAGCAATTTGGTCACGTCACTTGTCGATCTTGCGAAGACGACAATTTCTGGTTCATGCGCGGCTAACCATTTGTCGCCGCTGTGCGCGGCGAGCGTTGCCTCATCGTCTGCAACCGCCTCGTCGCCTAACAACTGACGCAGTTCCTTTGCGACGCTCGTACTCATGCTCTTGCTCGTAATCGTAATCGTAATCCTAATCGTTCCTTCAGCCGGCAGCGAGCACGAGCAGGAGCACCAGCACGATGGAAATCACATCCCCATTATTTCGTAGCCGCCATCGACATAAATCACCTGTCCGGTAATCGCAGCGGCGCCATCGCTCGCGAGAAAAACACCGGTTTGGCCCAGCTCGGCAGGGTCGCAACTGCGCTTCAACGGTGCGCGGTCCTGATAATGTTTTAACATCGACATGAACCCACTGATGCCGCGCGCGGCCAGCGTGTTGACTGGGCCAGCGGAAATGCAGTTCACCCGGATTTTTTTCGGTCCAAGATCGTAAGCGAGATAACGCGTGCTCGCTTCCAGGCTCGCCTTCGCCACGCCCATGACATTGTAGTGCGGCACCACCTTTTCCGACCCATAATAAGTCATCGCGACAATGCTACCGCCGTTTGTCATCAGCGGCGCGGCTTCGCGTGCGAGCGCCACGAGAGAGTAGGCGCTGATATCGTGCGCGGTGCGAAATGCTTCACGTGTTGTGCTTACAAAATTGCCTTCCAGCGCTTCTTTGGGAGCGAAGGCGAGCGAGTGCAACATTAAATCGAGGCGATCGGTTTCGCTGCGCACCTTTTCGAAAAATGCCTTGATCTCATCGTCGCTCGAGACGTCGCAGGAGGAAAACAATGGTGTTTTTTCTCCAAATTCGTTGACGAGTTCCTCGATGTTTCCTTTTAGGCGCTCGCCTTGATAATTAAAAATCAGGCGCGCCCCGGCTGCCGCCCAAGCCTTCGCAATGGCCCAAGCGATGCTGCGCTTGTTCGCCACGCCAAAAACCACACCTGTTTTTCCTGCCAAGATCTGCTCGGTCATATATTGGGAAGATATGCAGCTTTAACCCGGCACCAAAAGGCTTAATCGAAATCGCGCCCGGTAGTTCATGGCCGCCGGCTAAGCCGAGAGCGGGCCTCGCAAACCCAGAAGGAAGCGCCCAACTGGAAATGAACAGGCCTGGGCCGCAAATTCTGCTTAGCAGTCAGTAAATTCCTGCGGCAGAGGTAGGGGCGGTTCACCGAACCGCCCGGGCGATTGAGGTCAATCGCCCTAACTATTAAGCGGAGGCCGGGCGCGACGCCCGATTTCAGATCAGATTGGACAAATGGTCGCCGACGTGGAGTATGAAGGCGCTCCAAACCCAGGCTCCTTTTAATCCTCACTTAAATGGCTGTCATCGGGATCACCGGCGGAATTTCCACAGGCAAGAGCACATTTTGCGCGTGTCTACGCGAGATTGTTCCGAATGCTAAGTTTTTCGACGCCGATCATGCCGCACATCAACTTGTCGATCTTGATCCGGAGGTTAAAAGAGAGATTCGACACGAATTTGGGAGTGCGATTTTTTCGAGCGATCAGGACTTGAATCGAGAAAAACTTCGGGCCATAGTCTTTAGCAACGCGGCAAAAAGACGCGCGCTCGAACAGGTTCTCCATCCGCGGATTCGCCGCCTATGGAGCACGGAAGCGGAAACGCATCGCAACTCTCCCGATTTTTTCTTCGCTGATATCCCACTTCTTTATGAAACCGGCGGTGAAAGGTTGTGCGATCGAGTAGTCGTGGTCGCCTGCTCCTACAGGACCCAATTACGTTGGCTGATGGAGCGTACGTCGCTAGAACACTCCGTGGCGGAACAGATGATCAAGTCACAAATGCCTCTCGACGAAAAAATCAGACGCGCAGACCATTTGGTCTGGAATAACGGCGCTCGTACGGTGCTTGCCGAGCAGGCGCGCTGCCTCGTCGCGCTCTGGCAAGAGCAATCATGGACGAAAAGTTAGAAACGTCGACATCAGCGGAAACGAATACTGTAGCAGCGGACGCTGTTCCCAGTCCGTTATCGCCCTCTGCTAGCGCACGCGCGCTTGATCTAAACGAGGTGCAAGAACTTTCGGCTGAAGAATTGGAATCCTTAGCGCACGATTTGCGTCTGCATTTGCATCCTGCGGGCTCGCGTCATCAGCACATTCTCGAGGTAATCCGCGCGGCATTACCCAGCGATTCAACTGTTACCGCGGAGGGATTTCTCGACCAAGTGAGTGATTCGTTTGCGATGCTTCGCTGGCCAAAATTAAACTTTTTGGCGGTGCCCGAAGATGTTTGCGTTCCCCGCGCGGTGATAGAGCAATATCACCTTCGGCCCGGTCAAAAGCTCGCGGGGATCATACGGCTGCCGGGCCACCGCGAGAAATTCCTCACCCTTGAACAAGTCACAACGATCGAAGGACAACCAGCGGACCAATGGAGCGAGCCGACAGATTTCGACAAACTTACGCCGCAGTTTCCTCAGGGCCGGATCATGCTGGAAAATCTCAAAACGAATTCCATCAGCGCTCGCGCGGTTGATCTGCTGGCGCCACTCGGGCGGGGGCAGCGCGGCCTGATCGTCGCGCCGCCGCGAGTGGGCAAGACGATCCTGCTCAAGGAAATCGCCAAAGCGATTCGGGTAAATCATCCGGACATCGTGCTCATTCTGCTGCTAGTGGACGAACGGCCGGAAGAAGTGACCGATCTGGAGCGGGAAATCGACTGCCAGATTTATCATTCGAATTTCGATGAAAGCGTCCATCGACATGTGCAAGTAGCGGAGATGGTGCTGGAGCGCGCCAAGCGTCTGGTAGAAATGAAACAAGACGTGGTGGTTTTGCTCGACAGTATCACACGGCTTTCGCGCGGGTATAACAATCTACAACCCGGGAAAGGCCGGATCATGTCTGGCGGCGTCGAGGCGAAAGCGCTCATCAAACCAAAGAAATTTTTCGGCTCCGCGCGCAATGTCGAAGAAGGCGGCAGCCTCACAATTCTCGCGACGGCGTTGATCGAAACGGGCAGCCGCATGGACGAATTGATTTTCGAAGAATTCAAAGGCACCGGGAACATGGAGTTGCATCTCGACCGCGCACTGGTTGAGAAGCGGCTCTATCCGGCGATCCATGTTTTGCAGTCAGCCACGCGCCGTGAAGATTTGCTGTATCATCCCGATGAATGGGAGCGAGTGCAGATGTTGCGGAAGACGATGGCGGCGCTTCCTCCTATCGAGGCGATGGAAAAGTTGATCGAGAATCTCGAAGCGACGAAAACGAACGCCGAATTACTCTTGAGCGGATTGAGGTGATCGCGAGTGTTTCACAGCTCGCTGAGCTGCTCCCGCAAATTGAAAACGTCGACCGCGTAGCGGTCGATACCGAAGCCGACAGCCTCCATTGTTATCGAGAGAAGCTTTGTCTGCTCCAAGTCAGCCTGCCGGGGCGGGATTACATTGTCGATCCACTGGCCGATGTCGATCTTGCGCCGTTATGCGCTGCCCTGGAGCGAAAAGAAATTGTTTTGCACGGAGCGGATTTCGACCTGCGATTACTCCGCCGAGGATTGAACTTGGCCGCACGTCGGATTTTCGACACAGTGATTGCAGCGCGC
>CATPAT010000223.1 GCA_955652155.1 uncultured Chthoniobacterales bacterium
AAAATTCTACGTCGATGATCAATGCATCGACTGCGATTTGTGCCGTGAAACTGCGCCCGCCAATTTCAAGCGCAATGACGACGGCGGCCATTCCTACGTCTATAAACAGCCGGAGAGCCCGGAAGAAGAAGCGCTCTGCAAGGAAGCGATGGAAGGTTGTCCGGTCGAAGCAATTGGCAACGACGGCGCGTAGTTTTGTAGCGGCGGTCTATGGCCGCCGAATTCAATGGCGAAACAAAAAGACCGGCGCTCGCAGAGCGCCGCTACAGTTCCGGTCGCATTAACAATCGCGGGATCCGATAGCAGCGCCGGCGCCGGTATCCAGGCCGACCTCAAAACTTTTTCGGCTCTCGGTGTTTATGGATTGACGGCGATCACCTGCGTCGTTGCCGAAACGCCGGGGAAAGTCTCACGGATCGAGCCGATCGGCGCTGAGATTGTCCACGAACAAATCGCCGTCCTTGCCAGAAATTTCCCGATCGCTGCGGCAAAAACGGGCCTGCTTTGTTCGGCCGAAATCGTCGAAGCTGTTGTACGCGCGATCATCGATGTCCTGCGCAAGATCGGCAATCGCATTCCGCTTGTCGTCGATCCGGTAACAATCGCGACGAGTGGCGATATGCTTCTCGCACCCGAAGCGATGGAGATTTACGAAGGAGAGTTATTTCCGATTGCGACCTTACTCACCCCAAATCTTGATGAAGCCGGAAAATTGATCGGCGAACCGATTCGCGATTTGGAAGCGATGCGCAAGGCCGGAAAACAACTGCAACAAAAATATGCAGTGTCGATTTTACTCAAGGGTGGTCACCTCGTTCGCGACGATGCAATCGATTTGCTCTTTGCTGGCGACAAGATCAGCGAATTTTCGGCGCCATTTGTTCGTGGAGTCGCGACACACGGCACCGGTTGCACTTATTCGGCGGCAATTACCGCAGCTCTTGCCTCAGGTTTATCCTTGGAAGCCGCCGTTCGCCGCGCAAAAAAATTTGTGACCGCGTCGATCGCGCAACGACTTCGCTGGAAATCCAAATCCGGCGAGACTATCGACGCGCTCAATCATTCGATCTGATTTGGCAAGGCGCGACCATCGGGCGCGCCGTGACGATGAACGGACGGCCTGGCGATCATCTCTATCCCAACGTTTTCCAACGCTTCAATTTCATTGCTTCGAGCGCAGCGGTCGTTTCGGCCTGTTTTTTGCTTCGACCGCTGCCCTGTCCCAAGATGATCCCTTCCCAAACAGCTTGCACCACGAACGTCTTCTCGTGCTCCGGCCCGCTTTGCGAAACCAACTCGTAGACCGGGCTGCGCGGCGAGATGGTTTGCAATAATTCCTGGAGATGGCCTTTCGGATTAATGTCAATGGGCTCTTCCGCGATTTCTTCAAGATCGGCGCGCGCTTGGACGAGAACAAATTTTTTCGCTGCCTCAAGGCCGCCGTCGAGATAAATGGCGCCAATCAGCGCTTCGAAGGCATCGGCCAATGTCGATGTTCGCTCGCGCCCACCACTGGCTTCTTCGCCCCTTCCCATCAGGAGGTAACCTCCCAGATCGAGCGCAGCCGCGTGCACCCTCAATGTTTCGCGCGAGACCAGTCGCGAGCGCAACTTCGTTAACTGTCCTTCTGCCTCGCCGCCAAAATGGCGAAAGAGATATTCGGTGATGACGAGTTGGAGGACAGCGTCCCCGAGAAATTCCAGGCGCTGGTTATCAAAATGATAGCGTTGCGTTTCGTGGCCGAGACTAGGATGTGTGAGCGCCTCCGCCAGCAACAGCGAATTGCGAAACTTGTAACCGATGCGTTCCTCCAGCGGACTCACCTTATCGCTTTTGATAAATCTCGAGCGATGTAACTACGTCCAGCGCGCGTTGCAAGACGGGATCGTGGGCCGGCGGTTTTTCCGGAGCACTCCCCCGGCGTTGCTGCGTTGCTTCGGCCGCCTCAAACTCGGGATTTGTTCCGGCCAAAAGGGCGGCTTCGTTCATGTGCGGTCGTCCCGCTTGATAAACAAATGGGCCCATCCCTTTTTCACCGCTCAATTGAAAAATCTGTAGCTTGTCCGCAACCGACATTTCGACTGGCAGGTCTGGTTTTACTCCGTCCGGAAATAATGAACGACCTTCCGGCGAAACCATTTCCGCCACGGCTACACGCAAAATCTTCCCGCCTGGCAATGCCAAATCGGAATATTCCGCAGCGCGACCGGCGGTTGGCTGACCCACGAGTAAAGCTTTATCGTAAACGCGCAACGCAGCCGCAAGTGCTTCGGCCCCGCCGGCTGTGTCGCCATCGGCGAGCACCATGATCAGACCATGAAACGCCGGATCGCGGTCTGAATTATAAGCGCGATCCTGGCGCGCGGCCGGTTTGCGCAAGGTGAAAAGAGGTTTGCCTCTCGGACAAAATCGTTTCGCGAATTCGACGGCGACGGCAAAATCATTCGTTCCTGAACTGGCGCGAAGATCGACAACCAGAGCGTCCAGTTTTTTTCCGGTAAAATTGATAAGGCTCTTATCCATTGCCTGAAGATTAGCGCTGTTCAGCGACCCGAGACGCAAATACCCGATACGTCCATCCAAAATCTCACTGTAAAGGGGAGTTGGCGCCTCCGTCGGCGCGCTTTCCCGGTTCGGCAAAAGCTTCACGCCATTCGGCAGCCGCGTCATCAGACCCTGAACAGTCGCGCGGTTCAATTCCGTCTCGGTTATCGCATCCGGACTTGTGAAATTGCTTTTCAAGAGCGTGATCGCCGCCTGCAAATCCGGCGCGACTAACGAATTGATCAGGTCGGTAGCGGTAGGAGTGGCCGACGGTGAAGGAGACGAGATCGCGGAGGACTTGGATGCAATCGGAGAGTTGCCCGGAGCTGACGGTGCAAGTGATTGCGCAAACAGATTCGCCGCCAGGATCGACATCGTAAAATGCGCCAGCAAAAATCGGGACATCAGCGTAAGTTTTGGATGTTATCCGTAACGGCAGTAAGAGCAATATCGCGCCGGTAATGGCAGTTTTCGAAATGAATGCGCGCAACAGCCTCATACGCGCGCGAGCGGGCCTCTGCGATGGTTGATCCAAGCGCTGTGACTGCCAGTACCCTGCCACCCGCAGTCACAATTTCGCCATTCAGCTGCTTGGTTCCAGCGTGAAAAATCTGAAGTCCATCGAGCTTGGCCGCTTCATCCAAACCGGAAATGCTTTTTCCCGTTTCGTATTTGCCCGGGTAACCGCCCGATGCGAGCACAACTGTCACGACCGGCCGCTGCTCCCATTCGATTGAGTAATTGTCGATCTTTCCGTCGATCGTCGCTTCCAGCAACGGCAGTAAGTCTGACTTCATTCGGGGCAAAAGTACCTGCGTCTCTGGATCGCCGAAACGGCAATTGAACTCGAGCACACGCGCGCCATCCTCAGTGATCATCAATCCGGGATACAGCAAACCGCGAAATGTGATTCCTTCTGCGAGCAAACCGCCCAGGACGGGGCGCATGATCTCTTCTTCGAATTGTGATTGGAGTTTGCTACTCCAGTTGTTGGCCGGACTGAACGCGCCCATCCCACCCGTATTCGGCCCCACGTCACCGTCGAGCGCGCGCTTGTGATCACGCGCCGATTCGAGCAGTCGATAATTTTTGCCGTCCACCAATGCGTGGAGCGAACATTCCGTGCCGCGCAAAAATTCTTCGACTACGACACGTCGGCCTGCCTCTCCAAAGCGGGCTTGATTCATCATGTCGTCGATTGTCGATCTTGCCGATTCGGCATTGGGCGCAATAACGACGCCTTTGCCGAGCGCGAGCCCGTCGGCCTTGATGACAATCGGAAATCGCAACTCATCGCAAAACCGGATCGCGTCATCGCTGCGATCGAACGTCCCCGCTCGCGCCGTCGGAATCCCTTCTTTGCGCATCAGTTCTTTTGCGAAAATCTTCGATGACTCGATCCGCGCGGCCGCTTTGCTCGGCCCGAAAATGCGCAAGCCCTCTGCGATAAAAAGATCGACAATGCCGGCGGCTAGCGGATCGTCCGGACCGACCACCGTCAGAT
>CATPAT010000224.1 GCA_955652155.1 uncultured Chthoniobacterales bacterium
AATTCCACCGCCGCTTTGCTGAAAAAAATAAAGCGCGCGGCGTTATCTTCATAAGCGGTGCCGTGCTCACCATAAATTCCGTCGCGATCGAAAAACTCGTCACATCGGACAAAAAATAGTTGGACGCCGCCCGGGCTGCGGCCTTGCAGGTATTCAGCGATGTAAATTTTATCGCCGACGCGAACATCGACCGTGACCCCGGTGTCCTCCTCCTTGAAGGCAGGACTGTCACGGATCTCCCGATAATACGGTAGCGTCACCGCAACCTCATGACCACGAGAACGTAACTCGTGCGGTAACGCATCCATCACATCGAAGAGCGCACCGGCGTGGAGCAACGGCGGGCCTTCGGCGCTGATCATCAAAATTCTCATCGGTTCTTCGATGTTCGTCACTCGATCTTCCATGTCAAAGCATTCAGGGAACGCAATCCCTTTTGTCGGATTTTCGCCGACAAAGGCGTCCGACACCCGATTCAGAACACATCTTTCAGTTCGAAAAATCGGAAAGAACCTATCACGAAAACGAAACGAACTTCTGAATCAGGCATTTTTAGTCCGCGCGTTCTGACCGGGTAAGAATCGGCGACTAATAGAAAGATTTAGATTGAGCGGCGTTTAGCGCGCACGCGCTGAACGCCGACTCTTTTTAGCCTTCGCGTCCGATGAGTATTCACGCTTGATCCAGTCGAGGGCTTGTTGTCGATCTTTCAACGCGCCTTCCAACTGCCCGGTCTCAACTGCTTCAAGGATTTCACCAAACTTCGGACCTGGCTGCATTCCCAATGCGATCAAATCGTCGCCGCGCACCAACGGCGGCGGAATGATCGGTTCGTTGGCAAACTCTTCGCGCTTTCGCAAAAGGAATTCGTAATTCTCCATCATCCGATGGCTGCTGGCGCAATCGACCCGATGGAGTTCGAGTTCTTCTTCAAAAGTCGGCCGCGCCATGAATCGCTTTAGTTTTGCCACCCGCATCTTCGGCACATCCTTGAAGACCATGTGTTGGCGCACCATCTCGACCACTGCCTCGGTTTCTGCGCGCGAAAATCGCAACCGTTCCATGATCGATTCGGTCATCGCTGCGCCGATCCGGTCGTGCTCGTTGAAACGAATCCGGCCGGTTTCGTCGACTGTGGCCGTGACCGGCTTCGCCACGTCGTGAAATAGAACCGACAGGACCAACGGCACCGAAACTTTTTCCGGCAGCAATTGCAACATCAGCCTGGTGTGTTCAAAGACGTCGCCTTCAGGATGAAATTGCTCCGGCTGCAAACAACCTTTCATCGCGTCGAGCTCTGGCAAAATTGTGCGCAGCAATCCGCTCCGATCGAGCAGGTCCCAGCCGCGGACACGGTTCGGGGAAAGAAAAATCTTTAGTAATTCCTCACGGATCCGTTCGGCGCTGATCTCGTTGATCGAGGCCGCGCTCGCGACCAGCGCATCCCAGGTTTGATTGTCGATCTTGTAATCGAGCACGGTCGCGAAACGGACCGCGCGCAACATTCGTAGGCGGTCTTCAGCGAACCGCGCAGCCGGATCGCCGATTGCCCGAACAAGTTTTGCTTCTAAATCAGCGCGGCCACCGATGAAATCGATTACTTCGTTTTTCTCCGGGTCGAAGAACATTCCATTGATGGTGAAATCGCGTCGCTTCGCGTCTTCTTCCGGCGACGAAAATCGAACATCGACCGGATGCCGCTGATCCAAATACGCGCCGTCTGATCGAAAGGTCGCCACTTCGAAATTGAATCCGTTCTCGACCACGACCACGACCCCGAAGTGCGCCCCGACAGCGTAAGTGTGTGGGAAAATCTTCTGCACGATGTCTGGCGTTGCATCGGTCGCGATGTCGAAATCCTTTGCCGCCAAACCCCGGACCATGTCGCGGACACAACCGCCCGCGAAATAGGCGATGTGGCCACGCGCACGCAGACGCGCCGCGACTTCGCGCGCAGTTTTCTCCATCTGCGACATTTTCACGCAGTTATTGTAGCGGCGGTCTGCGACCGTCGCATACCATAATGTAACGACGGCGGCGCCCGGAGGGCACCGCAACAGTTATGCAGATGCCGGTGGTTTCTTTTCCTGTCGAAAAGAGTGAACGATAAAGGAAACAACGGCGATACAGATGCAGGAATCGGCCACGTTGAATGCCGGCCACGGACGCGCGAACGGCACATGTAGATCGAACAGCAAAAAATCGATCACATGCCCGTAAAGCAAACGGTCAGTCAGATTTCCGAGCACGCCCGCGAGCAAGAGCGCCAGCGACAGGTCGCGCCAGAAATTCCGTGTCCACCAAAGCGATTTCGGACGATCTGCCGCGCCATGCTCGTGCCGCCCCAAGAGCAACACGAGCGCGAACAATAAAGCGACACACGAGATCGCGATAAAAAAGGCGTTGTTGTTCTTGAACGAACCGAACGCCGCGCCGGTGTTGGTAATGTTGACCAAATGAAAAAAGTCCGGGACCACGACGACCGGCTGGTCCGGATCGATCGAGTGTAACACCCAATATTTTGTGATCCGGTCGAGCAAATAGAGCGGTAACGAAATGAAGACGATGTATTTCATTTAGAATTGGCACGTGTTTCCGTGATCACCTTCTCGCAGCGGTCACACAAATCCGGATGCGTTTTGCTTTTGCCAACGTACTCGCGATGTCGCCAGCACCGCGCGCATTTCTGGTAAAGCGTTTTCGTGATCGTCGCGTGTACGGCTTCGCTATCTCCCGCTTTCAAATGAAACGAACTTATCATCATTATCTCTTCGATGGCGGATTCCTGCCTCTGCCAAGCGTTCCAGAGATGACCGACAGGCACGTGATAAACGACCGCAGCTTCCAAAGAATTACCGATGACCTTCTCCTGACGTGCCTTTTCGATCTCTCGATAAACTACGGCGCGCATTTGTCGGAGTTCCGCCATTTGATCGTCGGCAGCCGAGTCGGAGAATGTCATCTCCGGGAATTCGTGCAGATGAATCGACCGATCTTTCACAAGATACGTCCATGCCTCTTCCGCCGTGAACGCGAGTATGGGCGCCAGCAGTCGACAAAGTGCGTCAAAAATATCCAGCATCGCCCACTGAGTGGCACGTCTTCGTATCGAATCAGCCGCGTCGCAATACATCCTGTCTTTTGTAATATCGATGTAGAGACTGCTCAGATCGACGGCGCAAAATTCATTCAGCGTTTGATAAACCTTATGAAACTCGAAATCCTCGTAGGCGCGTCGACAATCTTCAATCACCCCGGTCAGTCGATGTAGAATCCAGCGATCGATCAGCGTAAGATTTTTCCTGGCTTCCTGGTTTCCAGATTTGAAGTCATAGAGGTTGCCTAACAAGATCCGGAGCGTGTTGCGTATTCGCCGATAAGTATCGCCGAGACGTGTGAACATCTCTTCCGAAAAGGGGACGTCATCGGTGTAATCGATGCTGCTCGCCCACAACCGGACGAGGTCGGCGCCGTGACGCCCGACAAAGTGTCCGGCGTCCATCGGTTTGTCGTAAGTGCCGGACTTGGAAATTTTTTTGCCGTCAATATCGACAACAAACCCGTGGGTGACGCAAATCTTGTAGGGAGCGCGATCCTTCATGGCGATGCTGGTCATGAGTGACGATTGGAACCAGCCCCGATGTTGATCGGTGGCTTCCAAATACATGTCGGCCGGGTCGCGCAACTCGGGACGCGTTGCACAAACGGCCTGGTGCGACACGCCGCTGTCGATCCAGACGTCGATTGTGTCGTTGCGTTTGGTTGTGCCTGCTGGAAGTCCCAATTGCTTCGCAAGATCGACATCGTTCATTTCGAACCAAAGATTGGAGCCGCGGTCCGCGACGAGATCGGCGAGCTTGCGAATTATCTTCGCGTCGAGAATTGGTTTGCCCTCGGCTGAGTAAAAGACAGGCAACGGGACGCCCCAACTGCGCTGACGCGAAATGACCCAGTCGGGACGCGATTCGACGGTGCCGGCGATCCGGTTCTCGCCCCACGCCGGAATCCATTTCACTTCCTTGTGAATTGCTTTCAGCGCTTGGCCGCGGAGATCGTCGATCCGAATAAAAAATTGTTCGACGTTGCGGAAGATGATCGGCGTCTTGGAGCGCCAGCAATACGGATAGGAGTGATGAAAATTCTGCGCGCCTAACAAATTGCCGCGATCACGGAGCAAGTTCACCACGTCAGCGTTGGCGTCGAAAACGTATTTGCCAGTGAGCTTCGGCAACCCGGCTTCGTCAGTAAGACGGCCATGGTCATCAACTGGAGATAAAATTGGCAAATCGTTTTGTTTGCCTAACCAATAATCGTCTTCGCCGTGACCAGGCGCGATGTGGACCGCGCCGGTGCCGCTGTCCATTGTCACGAAATCCGCCGTCAGCACGATTGCTTGGCGATCAAGAAACGGATGGTGCGCTTTGATCTTGTCGATCTTGGCGCCGGGAAAAGAGGCTCGCGGTTTGCCAACCGGTTCGAATTTTGTGTTCGCGCAAAATTGCGGAACAAGCTTGTCGGCCAGCAAGAGAGTCTCGGAAGTTCCATCGCGCGAAAATTCCTGGACCACGTACATTTCCTTCGGATCGACCGCGATTGCGAGGTTCGCGGGCAATGTCCATGGCGTCGTCGTCCAGATCGCGATGCTCGCTTTGTCTTTCCATTCCCCGCTCGCGATTGGAAATTTCACGTAAACAGCGTTGTCATCGCGTTCCTGATATTCCACTTCAGCTTCGGCAAGCGCGGTCTGGGCACCGGTGCTCCAGAAAACCGGCTTCTTCGATTGATAAACCAGACCCTTCTCAACGAAGACCGCGAACGCGCGCAGGATTTCCGCTTCATATTTGGGATCGAGCGTCAGATAGGGATGCTCCCAATCGCCGAAGACGCCGAGACGTTTGAATTGCGCGCGCTGAAGATCGACATACTTGCGCGCGAACGCATCGCAGCGTTTGCGCACTTCGAGCGGCGACAAATCGCGCGATTCCTTGACGACCTTGTATTCGATCGGAAGCCCATGGCAGTCCCAACCCGGAACGTAAGGCGCATGTTTGCCGAGCATGGTTTGCGATTTCACGACAAAATCTTTCAGGATCTTGTTGAGCGCGGTGCCCATGTGCACGTCGCCGTTGGCGAACGGCGGACCATCGTGAAGCACGAACAGCTCCCGGTCTTTGCGCAACTGCTGGATCTGCTGGTAAAGCTGCGCTTCGTCCCACTTTTTGAGCAACTCCGGCTCCCGCGTCGCCAGATTCGCCTTCATCGGAAAATCCGTGCGCGGCAGATTGAGCGTGTCCTTGTAATTCTTTGCAGTCATTGCGAAACGGTGCCCGTCCGGCTTCGGACCGAGGCTACGTAGCATCCGCGCCCCGACAAATCAATGCGCGGCGGCGGAACGAAATATTCAAAATCTCCCGGCCAGATACGACCAGATCGGGTGGGTTTTCCGAATAGCTTGTTAATTATGATGACCGAAACGGATCTAAAAGAGGCGGGATCGGGAACAATATGGCGAGCGGTTGTTACGTTAAGGCCAAAGCGGCGAAGCAAGCTTGTTCATCGTACCGAACCAACCGCGGCAGTACCGGTGCCGGCCGTTTCCCCATTTGCCCGTCGCCCCAAAATGAAGCGCTCCGGGCAAATGTCGTTGCATTGGCGGACCGGTTCTCCAGAACTCAACGCGGTCAGGATTTCACCCGAAATTTTGAGCGCGTTTCACCAAACAATCGGCGCTTTGGGCAAATCCGAGAGACGACCAGCGTACGCATTAGCATGAGACGTCTTCTCATCACAGGGGTGGCAGCGTTGCTCATAACGAGCTCCATCGCGCCGTCGCTGACCGCAGCTCCAGTAACCGGAAGCATCGATTTCGGCGGCGTGGTCACTTTCGATACGATGTCGCTCGCAACGGCGACGCGAGTGAGTATCTGGAATAGTTCCTTTGTCCTTCAGGATTCAGGTTCATTTTCGAGCGTTGCTCCTGGGACGCATGTCACCATGGCGGCTCCGTGGATTTTCAATCCTTCAACCGCAACACCCAGTCTTTGGAGTGTTGGCGGGTTTAAATTCGATCTGACGTCGGCATCGGTAGCAACTCAGAATGCCAATTTTCTCAACGTAACAGGACTAGGCACTGTCAGCGGAAATGGGTTCGATCCGACGCCGGGTATTTGGAGCTTTTCGTCGAGCAACTCAAATGGCTCAAACAGTACCACCTTTGGCTTTCAGGCAACGACCGATCCGGTACCCGAAAGCAGCACTGTAGTCCTGTTGGCAACTGGCGCGCTCCTCTTTGCTGGGCTGCACTATTTCCGCAGGAAGGCTGAAGCAACCTAACAAGAAATGAGACGCCACATTTTCTGCACCCACACCGAACGGTTTATCGAACGATTTATGAGACAATGTCGAACAATGAGAAGCGCACGGGCAAAGACGCTGGCG
>CATPAT010000225.1 GCA_955652155.1 uncultured Chthoniobacterales bacterium
CGAAAGCAGATTTTCCAGCGTCATCTCCATTAGCACGACGGTATCCTTTTCCGAGCAACCGGCTTCCTTCTGGAATTGGCCGCGCGCGCCTTCGAGCATGTCATTGGTCGCGTAGGTAACCGGCCGAAAACTGCCGCGTTCAATCAGAATCGCTTTCTTATGCAGAATCTCCGAGGGCTGGACCATTTCCCCGTCGGCCGTAAACATAACCGCGTCGGTCAGGCCCTGGCTGACAAGCTGCAGATTGATCAGCCGATTGTCGATTTTGGCGAAACATGGGCCGGAAAATTTGATCAGATCAACCTGAATTCTTCCGGGCGCGAGATTTTCATGGAGCGAGGAGATCAACCGTTCCGGTTGGGAATGGTAAAACGCTCCGTAAAGCAAATTCACTCCGATCACGCCGAGAGCTTCTTGTTGATCGGCGTTCGATTCATCGAGCATGCGCACATGAATGATGATTTGACTCGGTTCTCCGCGCGGCTCGGTCTGAAAACGAACGCCCAGCCAACCGTGCGATTCATTGTGCTGTTTGAAGCTTCGGGCCGCTACGGTATCGGCAAAAACGAAAAAGGTGCGATCGCCGCCGAGTTTGGCATCAAGGCGCTTCACCAGCAGGTCGTATTCGTGATCGAGCATTGTCCAGAGACGCTTGCGGCTGACGTAGCGATCAGTCGGTCCGTAGATCGCGTCGCTAAAGGTCACGTCGTAGGCCGACATTGTTTTGGCGATCGTGCCAGCGGCGCCGCCTACGGTGAAAAAGCGACGCGCCACTTCTTGACCAGCCCCGATTTCGGCGAATGTCCCGTACTTTTTCGCATCCAGATTGATCTGAAGCGCTTTTCGGTTTGTCCCGACGTCCATCTCCGCCTTCATACGAATTCTGTAGCGGCGATGCTCAACGACCGCAAATGTTGCAGCTGCTGCGTCTTTGGGGGCAATGCTGCCGATGGAGACATCGGCAGCTAGAACCTAGAGCCGCACTTGCTCTGCGCTGTTTGACGGGATCCACCCGCGTAGGTTGTTCGGTAAGACCGCGTAAACCCAATCCCCGCGCTGGCTGACAATTTTAATTTCACTGCCGGCCGGCAAGGTCAGGACGCGATTAGCATTGTCGGCGGTGGCAAGGCGCGCTTCGACCTTGTCGCCAGTGACAATGGCCAGTCCGCGACCTTTTTTCCCACGGCTGAGTTCGTAGGAAGCACCAACCGCTATTGCGAAGATCAACAAGGATAAGATCGACAATGCAATCGCGCCGCGGCCGCGCCGGCCCCAAACCCAGGCCGCGACCGAGAAAATTCCGATCCAAAACGAGATCGAGGCAGCGAGGGCGTATTGGTTTTCATCGGCGAACGCGAAAATGCGTTCCCATCGGTTCGGAACCAATTCGAGCGCGCGAGCTTCATCACGCGCGATCCGCAGATTGGCCTCGGCTTCGGGATGATGTGGATCGAGTGCGAGCGCGCGTTCGTAGTTAAGGATGGCGCGGCCAAAATCGTTTTTTCGGAAATAGGCGTTGCCCAAATTGTAAAAAAGATTCGGCGTGTCCTGTCCGGAACGGACCAATTCCTCGTAATCGTCGATCGCCGTCTTGAAATCCCCGGCGGCGTATTCCTGATTGGCTTTGGCGTACTGCGCGCTCGGTTCCGCCGCCAGGATCGAAGCGCAAAGTAACCACAGACCTGCGCAGCTAATAATTATTCGGGTTTTCATGCGCGTAAACTTTCCAGTAATCTCAAAACTTCTTCCTGTTCGTCGCTCGAGATCGTCTTCGCGCCGTTTCCGCTTCCGCTGAAGCGCAATTCGTCGCTTCGGTCGAAAAGGGTCCGCAATTGTGCCCGTTCGTGTTCACCCAAATCGAATGCCTTCGCCGCCGTTTCCGCGTCCACTGCGTTTGGATTGATATTTTTGACAAGCGCCGTTTTTACCCGCACGACCCGGGATGCGTTTGAGAAATATTCCTGCGGCGACAATTCAGCTCGCCGTAATTTCCGCAGAAGTTCGCCGGATTCCTGTTGCAACGCGGCGATGCGTTGCGCCTCGAGATTGTCGATCTTTGCCTGCCGAATTTTCCAGCCAACAAATCCTAACAACAGAATGAACGGCGCTAATTGCGTGATCCAAAAAACCGGGCGCGCATAAATTGGCGTAAAGGATCGAACCCGCCCGAGGTCGGTCAGCTGATACAAAATGTCCTGTGGCTTTCCTGTTGGCGCAGGGGTAACGCCCACCGTTGTTGTCGGCGTCGCCGATGTCGCCGCGACTGCCGGAGCTGTTGCGGCACTCGGGGCCGGGGCCGCTCCGCCTTCGACCTGGATGGGGACGGCAGTGCTCCGCAACGTGACGTAATTTTCTTTCACCGGATCGAAGTAGGCGAAAACCAGCGGCGGCACCGCCGGTTTCTTTTCATTTGGCGCGATAACCATCTCGAAAGTTTTCTCTCCGCTCATACCGACGTCGTCGTCCTGTTTAAACTTCGAAGAGGGCGGATATTTGTGCCAACCTCGTTCATCCTCGAGGGCCGGTCCGTTCATCCGATCAAAGTTTCCGCGGCCGGTGATTGTCGATGTTACCGTGATCGGATCTCCCACTTGGACGGTTTTCGGTTTTGCATCGGCGGTCATGGTGAAATTGCCAATCGCTCCGGAGAAATTCGGCGGCGTATTCGGCGGAAGCGGTTTTACGTTGAGTGTGGCAGTTTCGCTTTGAATCGGCAGCTCGGTTCGCTCGCCCATGCTTCCAAACGGGTCGCTGAAAAACGGATCGGAGAACGGATCATCTAAATTAAATAGATCGAATGGCGATCGCGGACGCGTTGTTCGCGGGGCGCTCGGTCGTCGCGGAAGGACGACAACAGCTTTGGCCGTTACCGGTCCGATTTCGAATTTTCCAGGTCGCGCTGCGGCAATTGCAGTTTTGAAGGTGTAAACTTGATAAGTTCTGCCGCCGATCGTTTCCAGATTTTCGCGCGGTTGCTGCAACTTTTGGGTCGTGAAACCCTGACCAGAAAGCTCGGGTCCATCTTGAAGCCGCCCACGCGCGCGCGGATCGAATCCCAATCGAATTTCGGCCGGAATCATCTCGCCGACATACGCGTCTTTTTTGGCGACAACTAATTCCGCGAAAGCAAGCTTACTCGCGGCCTGAGTTTGGCCGCTTTGGCTCGAGCCCGCCGCGCTGTGCGATCCTTGCGCCACGTTCAAGACCAGCTCGGGCGTGCGCAGCGAATCGCTTCCGACGCGTACCGTCTGCGGCGGAATGTTGAACTGACCGGCTTTCAACGGTAGCACACTGTAGGTGTAGGTGGCCGACGACGAACCTTCGTTTCCACCGAAGCCGAAACTCAGACTTGATTCATACATTTGGCCCGTCTGATGAATTTCAAGGCCATCGACCGAAATCGATTCCGGAACCTTCGCCTTGTTTGCGCCATTGATTTTGATTTCCAACTGGACGATCTGTCCAATCGCCGGCTGGGAATTACTCAGCACCGCCGTGACGCTGGGCGAGGCCGCAAACGTGGATTGCATCGCCACAATCGCGATTGGCGCCAGAAACAGAATTCGCCGAAACATCGACATCGTCATCAACCATCAATTTTCTGAGGTGTCACCAGTCATTATAGACATGGCGTCGGACCTTGCGTTCATCAAGCTGGACCCGCTGTTCTTCGTCCTTCATTGATTTCAAAAGAAGCTCGGCCTGTTTCTCGCTCATCTGTCCCTCTTTTTCCGGCTCGGCTTCGGCTAATTGCGCAGCATTCTGCGGGTTCTGCGGCGGTTGGTCGCCATTGACTCCTTTGATTTCACCAGCCAATTTTTTTTGCGGTGAGGAAGTCGGCGTTGCGGAGGGAGTCGCGTTTTCGCTCTCGTCTTCGCCTTCACCGGGAGAGGGCGACGGCTTTTGATCGTCGCCGCCACCCGGACTCGGCGATTCTTCCGGCTGTTCTTGATCGCGCCCTGATTGTCGATCCTGTTCGCCAGCGGACGGACTGGGCGTGGCGCTCGCATTTTTGTTTTCTCCCTTTCCGGGAGAGGGCGAAGGTTGACTCGCTTGCCGTTGATCTTTCCCCGGCGATGGCGATGGAGTTTCGCCCGCCTGAGGTTGCTGATTTTTTTGCGGCTCGTTCTTGGCCTGCGCCTGGTTCGACTTGTCCTGCGAATTTTTGCTCTGGCTGCTTCCTGATTGATTTTGCGATTGCGCCTGCTGGTTCTGCTGTTGTTGTTGCTGCTGCTGGCTTTGATCTTTGCCGGAACTGCTCTGTGATTGAGATTGTTGCTGGTCTTGGTTCTGTCCGCCGCCGTTTTGTTGCTGATTCTTTTCTTTTTTATTTTGCTGTTGCGGCGGTGGTGTCGGTTTTTGTTTCGGGTGCTGTTTCAGCCGCTCGATCTTCTTTTTGACCTCTTCCAAATTGGCTTTGGCCGCTTCATTTTTCGGATTCAGTCTCAAAGTCGACTCGTAATGCGACGCCGCATCGGTCAGGTCCTTTAGCGTGGTCTCGTTTGTCTGGTCCATATCGGCGCGGTCTTCGAGTGTCCGGCCAAGATTAAAATGGCTGTTTTCCTGGAGTCCTTTGTCGGATGAAAGCAGGGCGTTGCTGAATGATTGCAGCGCCTTGTTGTAATCACCCATTTTGAAAGCGGCTGCGCCGGAATCGAATTCGATCTTTTCTTTTTGCGATGAATCCGGGTGCGATTGCAGATCTTCTTGGAAGCTCTTGTAGGCGTCGTTGTATTTTCCTTCGCGATAAAAATTCAACCCGTTAGCGGCTCCAAACGCAGGTCTCGCGAAAATTAGAAGCAGCGCGGTCGCCGGCACTACGATCTTCGACCATTGCGGCACGCGAGCGCGAACGCGGACCCGTTTGCGTTCGCCGATCAAGACCGACATCGTCAGCGCGAGCATCGCCGCGCCCAACGGCCATTCGTAACGCTCAATCGGTCTCCGCCCCAAGCGCGCATCAATGTCGGCCGCCTTCATGGTCGCCAATCCTTGTGCGTAAAGTTGCGACATCGTTCGCGGCCCGTCGTCGAGGTGCAGATAAAACCCACCGGTGGCTTGAGCGATTTCGCGCAAGCGCTTTTCATCCAGCTTCGATTTCACAACCTGCCCGGCAGAATCTTTCACGAACGCCGTTCCGCCATCGTCGCTCTGAACGGGAATGAGTGAGCCTTGCGGCGTGCCCACGCCCACCGTGAAAATCCGCACACCGGCCTCGGCCGCGGCCTTCGCCACTTTGGCGGCGTCGCCGCTGAGCTCTTCGCCATCAGTGAAAATGATCAGCGCGCGATTTCCGGCGGCGCTTTTTCCAAATGTGTTTAGAGCGAGATTGATCGCTTCCGAGATGTTCGTGCCGCCTTCGGGGATCGTTTTCGTATCGAGATCATTAATCGACTCGACTTCCGCTTCGTAATCAATCGTTAGCGGCGCTTGCAAAAACGCGCGGCCGGCAAAGGCAATCAGTCCAACTCGATCGCCTTGGAGCTGGTTAACCAGGTCCTGGGCCGCGAGCTTGACGCGCTCGAGCCGGTTCGGCTGCACGTCGTTTGAAAGCATGCTCCGCGAAGTATCGACCGCAAAAAGCAGGTCGAGACCTTTACGCTTCACATCTTCGTAAATGTAACCCCATTGCGGTCGAGCGAGGCTCACGATCGCAAGCGCAAGTCCGAGCACGAGCAGGGCGAATCGCACAACGCGCCTCCCGCGATTTACAGTCTCAACAAGTTGCGGAAGCAATCGCGGAGAAACGAATTCGCGAAGTCTCGCGATTCCTCGCTGTTCGGCGCGCGCAAATAAGAGTACGAGAACCGGAATTACCAGGAGTGCCCAGAACCAGACCGGTGTGCCAAAGCTTATCATGGCAATTTTTTCCAAATGGTTTGCGACAACAAAAGCTGCGCCACCAGCAGGCCGCAGCCGCTCATGATGCAAAGCGGAAACAGGTCGCGGTACTCCTGATATTTTTTCACGGCTACGGTCGATTTCTCCATCTTGTCGATGTCGCTGTAAATCTGCTCGAGTGATTTGGTGTCGGTCGCGCGGAAAAATTGCCCATCGGCAATCTGCGCGACCTGTCTCAAGCCGGCTTCGTTAAATTCCACGCGTTGGTTTTGATAGAGCAGATTTCCAAGCACGTCGGTCATCGGCCCGCGTTGTGTAAAAATCGGCGCTGGCGCGATCCCGGTGATTCCGGCACCAATGGCGTAGAAATGGATCTTCAGAGCTTTGACTGCTTCGGCTGCCGTGTTCGGTGAAATTTTGCCGGCGTTATTTTCGCCGTCAGTCAGCAGAACGATCGCGCGGCTTTTTGAATGTTTGTCGTTCAATCGATTTGCCGCCGAGGCCATCGCCGAGCCGATCGCGGTTCCATCTTCGACGAGTCCGATTCGCACTCGCTCGAGATTTTGTAGAAGCCAGTCGTGATCCAGCGTCATCGGACTAACAACATATGGCCGGCCGGCGAAGGCGATGATTCCAATGCGATCGTTCGGTCGACCTTCTATGAACTTGCGCGTGACTTCGCGGATTGCGTCCGCCCGGGTCGCCTGCTCGCCGCCGATCGTGAAGTCTTTGGTTAGCATCGACCCGGACACATCAAGCACCAGCATGATGTCGATCCCGCTTGCTTCAACTTGGGTCAGACTTTTGCCAAGTTGCGGTCGCGCCAGAGCGACCACGAAGATCGCGAGGGTTGCAAAAATTAATGCCCGCAGAAATTTGCCAACGCGCGCGGCGCTTTGCTTCCCGATCGCGCGCAGCGTCGCGGTCGATGAAAAGGTGAGCGCTGCAGCCGGACCGCGTTTGCCGCGGAGATAAGCGAGGAGCGGAATGGCCAAGAGGAGCAAGAGCAGCCAAGGACGCGCGAACGTCAGGGCAGTATTTGCCGGCCACCAATCAAGCAAGCGCAAGTTGCTCTCCTTTCACAAAGCGCGTCGCCTCTTCCAGCAGAAGTCGACTATCCGCCGATGTCGCTTCGTAACGCGCGAACTTGATCAAGTCGCAGCGGTTTAAAAAATCTTCGAGCAGCGATTTCTCGTTCGTCGAGAACGGCGACGACTTCGCCAGGGCGGTAAGAAATTCGACCGATGTCTGTCGCGTCACCGGCAACGCGTACTGATTAGTCACGTAGCGCCGCAAAATATCGGAGACGCGAATACTAAACAGGTACGGATTCGTTGTTTCGATTTCACCACTGATCGACTCGAGTTCTTCCAGCGCGATTTCTCGCGGCAATTTCGGAGGTTGTTCCGGTTTGCGCTTTCGGGTGAAGAACCAGACGATCAAACCGATCAGGCAAAGTCCAACAAAGCTCGCCAGAAAAATCACCCACATCGGGACAAACGAGTAATCAACTGGCGGCGCGATCTCGTGAAATTGTTGTTGAGCAAGGAGTCCGAGCCGGACTGGCAGTAAGATCGACATCATCGGCTTAGCGCGTGGCGACGCGACGCTCGCGTAATTTGAAAAACGAACGCAGCGCCGGCAGATAGTCCTCACTCGTTCGCAACGTTATGGCGTCGATGTTGTTACGACGAAGCGTGCGCGACAGGTCATGCGCTTTTTCGTCGGCCAAATCGCTAAATCGTGTTCGTGTCCCACGGTCCGCAGTGTTGATTTCGATTTGTTCCCCGGTCTCGGCGTCCTCGAGCGTGATAATACCGACATTCGGCAGCACTTGCTCGCGCTCGTCCTGAATGTGCACGGCGATGAAATCATGGCGTCGGCCGCTGACCGCGAGTGTGCGCGAGAAGTCCGGCGCTTGAAAATCGGAAATGAAAAAGACAACCGCGCGACGCGTCACGACTTTGTTTAAATAATCGAGCGCGAGCGCGGGATCAGTTCCGCGGCCGGCCGGTTCGAAAAACAAAATCTCGCGGATGAGTCGAAGTGTGTGAGAACGCCCTTTCTTCGGCGGAATGAAAAGTTCCACCCGGTCGGTGAAAAGAATCAGCCCCACCTTGTCGTTGTTGCGGATCGCGCTGAAAGCGAGCAGACAGGCCACCTCCGCGGCCAGTTCGCGTTTTGATTGCGCGGCGCTTCCGAAATTTCCCGATGCGCTAACATCGACAATCAGCATGACGGTCAGCTCGCGTTCTTCGGTGAATTTTTTCACGAACGCAGTGCCGAGCCGCGCCGTCACGTTCCAATCGATCGCGCGAATTTCGTCGCCCGGTTGATACTCGCGCACATCTTCAAAATTCATTCCGCGACCTTTGAAGACGCTGTGATAATCTCCGGCGAAGACGGTCTCGACCAGTCCTTTGGTCTTAATTTCGAGGGTGCGGATTTTCTTGAGAATTTCCGCGGTTCTTTCCTGCAAACCGTTCATCGTGACTTAGGGAACGGGAAGGCCGGCAAAAATTCGTTCGATGATGGTTTCGCTCGTGACCGCTTCAGCTTCGGCCTCGTAGCTAACGATGATACGATGCCGCAAGACATCCGGTCCGATGCTTTTTACATCTTGCGGCGTGACGTAACCGCGGCCGTTCAGAAACGCGTGAGCGCGCGCGCCGAGCGCAAGATAAATCGTGGCCCGCGGCGATGCGCCGTAACGAATCAATCCTTCCAGATGCAAATTGTAAGAAGCCGGCTCGCGCGTCGCCCAGACAACATCGACAATGTAATCTTTCACGCGGTCGTCGATGTAGATCTGGTTCACCACGTCGCGCGCGGCGATGATTTGTTGCGGCTCGATCACCGCATTGACGCGCAGATCGGGCGCGGATGTCGCCATCAAATCCAGGATCTTGCGCTCCTCGGATTTTTCCGGATATCCAACGTTCAATTTGAACATGAAGCGGTCGAGCTGCGCTTCGGGAAGTTGATACGTTCCCTCCTGCTCGATCGGATTTTGTGTGGCCAGAACCAAAAACGGATCGGGGAGGGGATAGGTTTGTTCGCCGATGGTGACCTGGCGTTCTTGCATCGCTTCGAGCAGTGCGCTCTGCACCTTTGCCGGCGCGCGATTAATTTCGTCGGCCAGAATTAGATTCGAAAAGATCGGCCCGAGTTTGGTCGTGAATTCGCCCGTGCGCGGATTGTAAATCAGCGTCCCGATCAAATCGGCCGGCAAAAGATCCGGCGTGAATTGCAATCGCTGGAAGCCGGTCTGGATCGCCGCGGCCATCGTTTTGACGGTAAGCGTTTTGGCCAAACCCGGCACGCCTTCGAGCAGAATGTGACCGTTGGCAAGAAGGCCGAGCAACAAGCGGTCGACCAGATATTTTTGGCCGACAACGACATGCGAAACCTGCTCGCGCAGAGGCGGGATCCAGCGGCCAAGCTCCTGCACGTCACGGGTAATCTCCTGCGTCGACTTCATGTGAGTTTTTGAGACAAATCTGAGGGCGACAATGTTCGATCAAACTAGGCTCCCGACAAGCCGCAGAGTTGGCAATTATTTGTGGCGTGTCCCCGTGCGGGGGCGCAATGTCAAAATAATCGGCAGGCCACTATAGGGTTCGGCATCGCGGATTCTAGCTTCAAGATAACGCGCGTAGGATTGAGAGAGCAATCGCGGATCGTTCACAAACAGCACGAACTCCGGTGGTTGAAGATGTTGGTCTGTCGCTCCGGCAGCCTGGGCCGCGTAAAACAGTTTCAATCGCCGGCCTTTGACCATGGGCGGCGGATTTGCGGCGAAAGCGGCACGCATCAATCGATTCAAAACGCCAGTTCCGGTCCGCGTCGCCGACGCGCGCTCAATTTTGCCAATCATTCCGAAAAGCCGATCCACGTTTTCGCCCGTGCGCGCGGATGCGACTAGCACCGGCGCGTAATTGAGAAAGAAAATCTTCTCGCGGGTTTCAGCAACAAGTTCGCGGATCGTCTGTCGGTCGCCGCGCTTCGGTTTAACGAGGTCCCACTTGTTCAACACAACCAGGGCCGCTTTGCGCGCCTCCTGGATCAAACCGGCGATTCGTTTGTCCTGCGCAGTCACGCCGCTGGTAAGATCGACAATCAGGACACACAGATCGGCGCGACGAATACTTCGTTCCGCGCGCATCACGCTAAAAACTTCAACTGAGCTGGAAATTTTCCCGCGGCGGCGAATTCCAGC
>CATPAT010000226.1 GCA_955652155.1 uncultured Chthoniobacterales bacterium
GCCGAATACTGGTAACGTCGGCCGGCTTTGTCTGGCCACGAAATCGAGATTGCACCTGGTCAAGCCGCTCGGCTTTTCGCTGGAAGATCGACAATTGAAACGCGCCGGCCTCGATTACTGGGAAGATGTCGATTTAAAAGTATGGGAGTCGTTGCAACTGGCGCTAATCGAAGCGAAGCGATCGGACTGCCGATGTTTTTTCGTGACGACCAAGACAAAACGAGCTTACTGGGACGTTCAATTCCAGCCGGGCGATTTTCTAATTTTTGGGCGGGAAACGAAAGGGCTGCCGGAGAGTCTACTGGCTGCGAACCAGCCCGGGTGCATTACGATTCCGATGGCGGACACGCGCAGTTTAAACCTTGCCACGGCGGTAGGGATCGTCCTATTTGAGGCAATCCGACAGCAACACCTTCGGCGAACTGGTGTTGAATAATTAACAACGTTAAATGGTCTAATTAACCCAGGAGGCAACAGGTACTTATTATGAGAATCCTTTTAGTTTTAACGTGCTGTTTCGGGCTTGCGTCGTTTGCAGGCGCGGCTCAGCCAGACGATCAAAATCCCAATCAGGGAAAGAAAAAGGGAGGCGGTAATGCGCCGGCG
Organism: uncultured Chthoniobacterales bacterium; assembly: GCA_955652155.1. Taxonomy (GTDB): domain Bacteria; phylum Verrucomicrobiota; class Verrucomicrobiia; order Chthoniobacterales; family UBA10450; genus AV40. The sequence goes on from CATPAT010000226.1 coordinate 607, forward strand.
CAACAGCAGGCGGTGACTCCGCAGACCGGCAAAGTTTACAAAGCCGGCCCCGGCGGTGGTCGTCATACCCAGAACTTCCAGCAACCGGGGACGGTGACTTACAAAGGCACTGGTAAAAACGCCAAGAATTGGCAGGGGCCAGTGACCGGCGGGAATCCGAACCTCTCCGGCCAGACCAATATGTCGGCCAAGAACACGACGTTCAATAAATCCGTAAACAAGAACATCACGGTCAATAAGAACTTCAAGGTTCAGAAGTTCAACCTGCCGAAGAACCCGAACCCGAAGTACCAAGCGGTGAAGTTCAATGGAAATTACCACATCAGTGGGGCCCAGAATTGGAAGGGCTCGAAGTATGTCGTTTTCCAGAATTACCATCCGCAGTGGCATGACCAGTGGTGGTGGAGCTCGCACCACAACCACATCGTGTTCGTGTTTGGAGCACCGTATTTCTGGGACACCGGCTATTGGTACCCGGCTTGGGGTTACAATCCCGGGGCCACCTATTATTTTGATGGACCGATCTACGCCTCGAGTCCGGAATACGATCCGGGTCAGGTAGTCGCAAACGTGCAATCAGCACTCCAGCAACAGGGCTACTATCAGGGTGAGGTCGACGGCATCCTGGGACCAGAAACGCGCGCGGCGCTGGCGGAGTATCAGTCTGCTCAAGGCCTCGAACCAACAGGCGCGGTGGACGAGCCAACTTTGGAAACGCTTGGAATGGTGTAACCAAACTCTAAATTCTGAGAAACCGCCGCGAAGTTCCGCGGCGGTTTTTTTTCGGAGATAAAGAGGAAGATTAAGATTAAGCGGAAGCGGAAGAACTGAAGAAATCTTGCAGGATGTCGATCTTTCTTAGCTGGTCATACTGAACAGAGCGAAGGATCTCCCAAAAACTCGTTGATCACACAGTTCAGATAGCGTGACGCTCGCTTCGACTGTGGGATTCCTCGCTCCGCTCGGAATGACAGCATCGCCCTTGCAGGATGTCGATCTTGGCGGAGTAATTGTTTCGTGTCGACACAACTGATCGCCCGCGATTTGTTTCAATCGTTCCGAATGGGCTCGCGCCGGATTGAAGTGTTGCGCGGCATCTCGATCGAAGTCGCGCCGGGCGAAATCATTTTTATTTGCGGCGCTTCGGGCGCTGGGAAAACGACGCTGCTTTACACGCTGGCAGGTTTGGAGCGGCCGGAATCGGGCACCGTGGAATTTGAAGGACGCAATCTTTACAACGGTCCCGCGGCCGCGGGAGCGCGGTTTCGCAACAAAAAGATGGGTTTCGTGTTCCAAGGCTACTTTTTGCTGCCGGAACTGACAGCCCTGGAAAATGTTTCGCTTCCGGGAATGATCGGTCGGACGTCAACAAACAACGCGGCCGAAGAAAGTCTGGCCGCGGTCGGTTTGGCGGATCGAATGCAACATTTGCCAGCCGAACTTTCCGGAGGCGAGCAGCAACGGGTCGCGATTGCGCGGGCGTTGACCAACGATCCGGATATCATTTTTGCCGACGAGCCCACCGGCAATCTCGACTCCGCCACTGGCGGGGCAATTGTCGATCTTTTGTTGAACCTCGCTCGCGAACGCAAAAAAAGTTTACTGATTGTGACCCACGACACCGGCCTTGCGACCCGCGGCGATCGCGAGCTGCACATTAGAGACGGCCGGCTCGAATAGAGCGTCCGCATTTTGTTCCTTGAATTGCGCGACGAAAGACGGAGATTTTTCGTGCAAATATGAAAACCACTAATGCTGGCGGAACGGTGATCGACGAACCTAAATCACGTGAAGCGGTGAAACCGGCGGTCCATAAGGCCACCGCAGCAAAGCGCGCAACCAAGCCGTCTCAGATTTATGTCGACGGAAAATTTTATGCTGAAGGCGAGGCCAAAGTCTCCGTGTTCGATCACGGTTTGCTTTATGGCGACGGAATTTTTGAAGGGATCCGCTTTTACAACGGTCGCGTCTTCCGTCTGGAAGAACATCTCGAGCGGCTCTGGGATTCGGCCCGCTCCATTTTGTTGGAAATACCGATGTCGCAGCGGGCAATGACTGAAGCGCTGCTGGAGACCATTCGGCAAAATGATCTGCGGGAAGGTTACATCCGACTGATCGTCACGCGCGGCGTTGGCAATCTTGGTTTAAATCCGGAGCAGTGCAAAACCCCGAGCGTCATCATTATCACCGCGCAGATCGCGCTTTATCCGGAAACGGTTTATCGAAATGGGTTGAGCGTCGTTACCTGTGCGACGCGGCGGACCAACCCGAGCGCACTGAATCCGGCGGTCAAATCGCTCAATTATTTGAACAACGTGATGGCCCGGATCGAGGCGAACCTGGCCAAGGCAGATGAAGCCCTGATGTTAAACGATGAGGGCAACGTGGCGGAATGCACCGCCGACAACGTCTTCATCGTCAAGCGCGGCCAAATTTTCACACCGCCGATCACCGCCGGCGCCCTTCGCGGAATTACTCGTTCGGTCGTCTTCGAAATCGCGGCCGAGACCGGAATCAAGGTGAGCGAAACCGACATTACACGGCACGACGTTTTCATTGCGGACGAATGTTTTCTCACCGGCACGGCGGCGGAGATTATTCCGGTGGTCAAAGCGGACGGCCGGCCGATTGGCACTGGCAAACCAGGCCCGATTACTGCGCGAATGGTTGCGCGCTTCCGGGAAATGACGCGAGAGACAGGAACGCCGATTTATTCGTAAGATCGATCCGCCTTCGCCAAGGCTACGGCGTGATAAAGCAATTGGAAAATCGATATCGGCGCGAAAGGTGCTCGACAAACTGGCAGCTTGAATGTTTTAGCGTGTAACAGGTCTAATGTGTAGAAATGTTGTGCGACGTTTGTAAATGCAATGACGCGACCGTCTTCCTGACTCAAATCATTGAGGGGAAGATGCAGAAGGTGAATCTCTGCGACGCGTGCTCGAAAGACAAAGGCGTTCAGGACCCGACCGGTTTTGCCCTGGCCGATTTGCTTCTGGGCATCGGCGCGGCGGAGGAGATTGAAAAGGGAAGCTCGACCCAGCGTTGCCCGGTTTGCGGTTTTACCCAGGCCGACTTCAAAAAGACGGGCCGGCTCGGCTGCAGCACCTGCTACGCGACCTTTACCGAAGCGTTGACCGCGTTATTGAAGGCGATGCACAAAGGAACAGCGCATGTCGGCAAAGTCCCCCAACGCGCACATCGCGCTGGAGAATTGAGCGACAAGATGCGAAATCTGAGCGAAAGCCTCCAGAAAGCGGTGGCGGAAGAAAATTACGAGACGGCCGCGTCGTTACGCGACCAAATCAAACAACTCGAGAGCGAACTGGCGGGATAAGGCTGTGAAATTTTCGAATGTCATGTCGAACGCCGGAGAATGGCTCCGCGGCGAGGGGCCGCATCATCAAGTCGTAGTCAGCAGTCGCGTCCGGCTCGCGCGCAATCTGCGCAATCGCGCTTTTCCCGGTTGGGCGAAGAAAGCGGAGCGGACTGCGATTCTGGAGTTGATAAAGCCGCACGTGGAAAAACTTCCCGAAATGCAGGATTCGTTTTCAGAATTGCTGCAGGACCTTTCCGCGTTGGAGAAACAGGTGCTGGTCGAGCGGCATCTAATCAGTCGCGAACACGCCGCCAAAAGCGCAGGCAGCGCAGTCGTCATGAATCGCCGGCAAACGCTCAGCATCATGATCAACGAGGAAGATCATTTACGGATGCAATCGATGCGCTCGGGTTTGCAATTGAAGCAGGCCTTCAAACTTCTGGATAAGATCGACACCGCGCTGGAGAACGAGCTCGAGTTCGCATACGATCAGCGCCTTGGTTATCTGACCGCCTGCCCGACGAATGTCGGCACCGGTATGCGCGCGTCCGCGATGCTGCATTTGCCCGGCCTGGTCCTGAGCGAGCTGATCAATCAAGTCGTTCAAGCGGTAAGCAAGATCGGCTTGGCCGTCCGCGGTCTCTATGGCGAAGGGACCGAAGCAATGGGGAACCTTTTTCAAATTTCAAACCAGACCACGCTCGGTGAAAAAGAAGACGAAATTATCGCCCGGCTCACCAAAGTGATCGAGACCATCATTGATAAGGAACACGACGCGCGGCAGGTTTTGATTCAAAAGAAATCGAACACACTCTGGGACCAGATCGGACGCGCCTACGGCGTTTTGACGTACGCGCATGCCATGAGCTCGAAAGAGGCGCTCAACTTGCTGTCCATCATCAAACTCGGGATCGATCTCAACGTTTTTCCGGAAGACAAGCGGCTGCCGATCGATGAGTTGTTCATCGACACCCAACCGGCACACCTGCAAAAGACGTCGCAGCAAAAACTGAATGCCGAAGAGCGCGACCATCTCCGCGCCCAAATTATCCGGGCGCGTTTGAAAGTGCTACCCAAACCTGATATCAGTAAGCTGGCGACGGACTCCGGCAACGGCTCGAGCCCGGCGTCATCAGAACAATGAACAATTTTACTCCCCGCGCCCAACAGGTCCTGCAGCTCGCTCGCAAAGAGGCTGACCGCTTCAATCACAACTATGTCGGTACCGAGCATCTTTTGCTCGGATTGATCAAGCTCGGCCAGGGTGTCGCGGTCAACGTTCTCCAGAAAATGGGACTCGATCTGGAAACCGTCCGGATGGAAGTCGAGAAGCAGGTTGGCTCCGGTCCGGAAACAAAAATCGTGGGCAACATTCCCTACACGCCGCGAGTGAAAAAAGTTTTGGCTCTCGCCGGCAAGGAAGCCAAGGCGCTCAATCATTCCTACGTCGGCACCGAACACATTCTGCTCGGTCTGCTCCGCGAAGGCGAAGGTGTTGCCGCGCGCGTGCTCAAGAGCCTCGAGATCGACATCGAACGCACACGCAACGAAATTTTGAAGGAGTTGGATCCAAACTTCACGCCGTCCGAAGCGGAAGAAGGCGAGCCGGCTTCGAAGAAAGATGTCAAAACTCCCGCGCTGCGCGCGTTCGGTCGCGATCTGACCGAGCTGGCCAAGAAAGGCGAGCTCGATCCGGTCATTGGACGTCACAACGAAATCGAACGCGTAATTCAAGTGCTTTGCCGGCGCACGAAAAATAATCCGGTGCTCATCGGTGAAGCTGGTGTGGGCAAGACGGCGATTGCGGAGGGACTCGCGCAGGAAATTGCGAGCGGCAATGTGCCGGAGCTGTTGCGCGACAAGCGCGTCGTCACGCTCGATCTGGCATTGATGGTCGCCGGTACGAAATACCGCGGTCAATTCGAAGAGCGCATCAAAGCGGTGATGGATGAGATCCGTCGCTCCAAGAATGTGATTCTTTTCATCGACGAGTTGCACACGATTGTCGGCGCCGGCTCGGCCGAAGGCGCGATGGACGCATCGAACATCATCAAACCCGCGCTCAGTCGCGGCGAATTGCAATGCGTCGGCGCGACGACCATGAACGAGTATCGCAAATACATCGAGAAGGACGCTGCGCTCGAGCGCCGGTTCCAAACCGTGAAAGTCGATGCCCCGACCGTTGA
>CATPAT010000227.1 GCA_955652155.1 uncultured Chthoniobacterales bacterium
ACGCGCGTTCAAGCTTGACTCTTGCACCGGTTTTTTCTATAAAAGTGGGGTCTTATGAGGAAAAAGGACCCCTCCGCCTTCACCCTGATCGAACTACTCGTCGTTATCGCGATTATTGCCGTTCTCGCTTCCTTCGCCGTGCCGGCGATTACCAGTGCACTGACCAAAGGGCAGTTGGTCGGAAGTCTGAACAACGTGCGGCAATACTATCTCGCAGGTTTCCAGATGGCGCTCGATGGCACCACCAATGCGGACGCACTTTACAACTGGCCGGGAGACTATAGCGCCCCCGCGGTCACTACGCTTTCAGACTACTCCAGCAAGTTGGTCACAAACAATTACCTGAAAGTCGGAGACCTATCCAAGCTCCTGAGCGGGCCTGGCGCAATTGTCGGGGCGACTGGAGCGACGGACGCGAGTACTGGCGTTACAACGGTTACCCTTACCGGCACGCCCGGCATGAAAGTCTACAGGATCAAGGATGGCGACTCTGCCAACGTCATCTTCGGAGTTAGCGCCAACTACACCTACAACACGGCACTCCCCGCCGCTAAATCACCCTTCGGCGACAAAGGATTCGTCGTGATGCGTAAAGGCGGCGATGCGCTTTCACTCCGAAAGAACAACGCCACGGCCGCTGGTTACGGCGGTGACGCGTCAAAATTTCAATCAGCGGTCGGAAAGCTTACCGGGGACGCCGATGGAACGCTCGGCTCAGAAGGCGCCACCTCGTTTTTGGCATTTCCGTAATACGGAATTTTTTCCCGCAAGGCGTCTAATTTACTCAGCTAATTCGCCGTTGACTCGAATTTCCCCAGATCGAAAACTGGCGCGACCTTTTGCATAACTCAACGCCTGATCTTTGCCGAAAAACACAGGCTCAACGCCGGGGCATTCAAAAACCTTCCAGCCATTACGCCATGGTTTGATCTCGATGGAAAGGCGCTGCCTCACATCGGTGATTTCTCGCGACAGGTCTCTGACTCACACATTTCGCGCGCTTCGACACAGTGGCCGGAAGTTCTTCTCGGCGAGCAAACGCAGTGTGTGAGAGGAGGAGCTGGAGTACTGGCTCCTCTTTTTTTGTTGTGCGGTCGTTGCGGAGGACTGGAGTAGTCCCAGATTTTGCGCCAGTTAAAGGCGGGTCAATTTCACTTTGGCTACATCAACAAGCTGCCATATGCTGTGACAGTGGTAAGACACGCCGGCGGTGATTCTATCCGCACTACGCTACAGCCCCTTCATTGTTCGCCTGGCGGATCTGGTCCCAATCTTCCGTTCGACGTTCTCGGTCCAGACGGCGCTCTCATTGGACATTATCGCCCATCACAAATTCCTGTTCACGGCGACGATCCACTCTCTTACATTGTCATTCGTAGAGGAGGCGTGTCGGTTGAGCCGAAAGACATCGCATTGCAAGGCGTGCCGAAAAAATATTGTCGTTGAAAAGAAGAAATCTAACTAATCGATGAAGCCAACGGCCCCTCGGCAAAACAACTTCAGCGTGTTTGTCACGGACCCCGCCCGTGGCTCATCTCTTTCTCGTTAGGCGTTTGTTCAAGAACACGGGCCGGTATTAGCACCACCTGGCGGAACGCCCGCATGACCAAAGGAAGTTACGTGCTTTTAAGACTTGACCGACTCGTTACCCCAGCCGCTAAATACTCGCCATGAAAAGAAAAACGACCCTACTCGCACTCCTCATGTCGGCCGCCGCGGCCAGCCTTTGCTTCGCCGGCGACGACGGCTTTATGGGAACGTGGAAACTCAATCAATCGAAATCGAATATCCCGGCGGGCGCCTATCACAACAACACCGTTGTTTATGCGCAAAGCGGTGACGAGGTGACGATCACCGGAGACGGCGTGGACGGCGCCGGCAAAGCGGTGCACCAAGTTTGGACGGGCAAATTCGACGGGAAGGACTATTCGGCTAAAGGCGCTCCGAACCACGACATGCGCGCCTATACAAAGGTCGACGCGAACACGCTTACCTACACGGTGATGAAAGACGGCAAGAACCTAGGCAACGGGAAAGTGGTTATCGCGGCTGACGGCAAAAGCCGCACCGTCACGGAAACGATGCTGGGCGCAGACGGCAAGCCGGTGAACACGACGTCTGTTTTCGACAAGCAGTAGAATTCATCGGGCGACGCACCAGCCGGTCAGGTCTCGCGCGCTGGCCGGCTTTACCCTGGGCTCTCGCGGGGCTCCATACCTTTCTTCCTTCTGCACCTGGGGTGGGACCGGTCACCCCCTAGCCGTTGCCCTTACAACATGCCTAACGAGTTCAAAATAACTTGTGTTCACCGGCATGGGAGAGCATGTCACGAAAACACTTCCGAGAAATTGCACATGCCATCAAGATCAACAGACCAAACATAAAGAGTGCGGAAGGCGCGGCGCTCTTTAGAAGCATTGTTCTTTCAATCAGCAACGCCTGTCGGTGTCTCAACCCGAGATTCGATGCGACTCGTTTTGAACGCGCCTGTGGTTTGGAATCGACTGGCGAACGATGAACAACGGAAAAATCCCGGTTGTCATTCTGGTTCGGGTTTCAACGGTCAAACAGGAAACCACACGCCAGATTTCAGAGTTACAACAACATGCCGCGGCGAAGGGCTACCAAGTCGTCGAAGTTTGCGAAGAAACAATTTCAGGCAGTGCGCACGATGACGACCGGCACGGCCTGCGGCGCGCCGAGGAATTAGCGGTCAGCGGCGCAATCTGAGTTGGGATCTGCATCAGTCATTCGAAGCAGAATACGAGTGAATGTTTATCTTGAAAACGGTCATCGACGTCGACCCAGGATTCATCTTCGCATGGCGCGATGACCAACGTTAAATCGTAAACGACGCGGACGCGATCTGCTCCCTCCGGGGGAATCAGGTTTTGCGCGACCGAGCGTACGCAAAATTAATTCACCGGCCGAGCCAGTTGCTCTCCCCGTTTGTTGTTGACGAATAGAAGGCGATTTCATGCGTTTTCGTGCGCGTCCGTGCGAAACGAACAAATTGCAGATTCTGGTCAATTTTCCCTCGTAAAACGCCGTTCTAGAGGGCCTGCCGGCGGAGGGACTTGAACCCACACGATCTTGCGATCACTGGATTTTGAGTCCAGCGCGTCTGCCATTCCGCCACGCCGGCGTGTTGGAAAGGGAGCGACAGGATACGAGTTTGGCGGCGAAGCTCAAACGCTTCCGACCAAATCGAGTGGTTGCAGACTGCGCGGCGGTCCAAAAATTTCGCGCAAAATAATCGCGTCCCGTAAACCGGATGCCGATCTTAGCATCGTCGCAATGTCGATTTTTGCTTCCGCGGATTTGGGGATTGGTTGGGTCGCTGTCGCATACGCTTCTGCCGCCGTTTTAATCACCGGTAACGGCTCGAGCGGAGACGGACCTTGCTGAACTTCGAACACCGGCGACTCCGCGACTCTCGGCCGGAAAGTTTTCGCTTCGCGCGTGGGAGTTATTTGGCCGGGTAATCTTATTTCGCGTGGCAAATCCGGAGGCCGTGTCGTTAACGGCGGGAGCTCCGATGCAGTGATCGGCGGAACCCGTGGCACCACAATCGGTTTTTGATAACTCGGCCGTTGTGTCACCGGAGGCGGAGGTTTTGATGTCGTCGGTTGCCCCAGCGCTTCCAGAAATTTTCGGATGCGGTCTGCATCGGTGTCCTCCGATTCGCTCGCAATTGGACGCGCCCTTTGCGATGGAGATGTCGATCTGCGCGTTGTATCCCCGGGCCGCCTGCGACTCTTCGTCGCGGCTCGGGTCAGGATCTGAAAGAAAATCGCGATCGCGACGAACAAAAGGAAAAGCAGATTATCGAGATGCACCGCTGCCATGTTTTTACTTTCTTAGCTCGCGTCTGTTCGCGGTTTGTCCGTTCCCGCAATGGATTCACGCATGGAGGTGTCGGCCTGCACGTTTTTCATCCGGTAATAATCCATGATGCCGAGGTGACCGGCGCGAAATGCCTCCGCCATCGCCATCGGCACTTGCGCTTCGGCTTCGACGACTTTCGCACGCATCTCCTGCGTCTTCGCCTTCATTTCCTGCTCCACTGCAACCGCCGCGGCGCGACGCACTTCCGCTTTGGCCTGGGCAATACGCTTGTCGGCATCCGCTTGCTCGCTTTGCAATTTCGCACCGATATTGTCGCCAACATCGACGTCGGCGATGTCGATGGAAAGAATTTCAAACGCCGTGTTACTGTCGAGTCCCTTTGCCAGCACTGCTTTTGAAATGCGGTCCGGATTTTCCAGAACGTCCTTGTAAGAATCAGCCGAGCCGATCGCGCTCACGATGCCTTCGCCCACGCGTGCGATGATTGTTTCCTCGGTCGCGCCGCCAACGAATCGATCGAGATGTGAGCGCACCGTCACCCGCGCTTTCACTTTCGCGCCAATCCCGTCCTTGGCCACACCGTCGATGGTCGTCCGGCCCATCGCCGGATTAGGTACGTCGATCACTTTCGGATTAATGCTTGTCCGCACCGCTTCGAGCACGGTTTTGCCGGTGCCTTTCGTTGCCAAATCGATCGCGCAGGCGCGATTGAAATCGAGCGAGATGCCCGCCTTGTCGGCAGCAATTAACGCGAGGATGACTTGAGTCACATCGCCGCCCGCGAGGTAATGCGCTTCCAGCGGATCGCTCGGCACCTCAATCCCTGCTTTCACCGCCGTGATACGATTGTCGACAATCAATCCAACCGGCACGCGCCGAAGCCGCATCCCGCTCATTTTGCCCATGGCAACCGGCGCGTTAGCGATGCGCGCCCGGAGCCAGATCCCGAAAAAGGTGAAAAGA
>CATPAT010000228.1 GCA_955652155.1 uncultured Chthoniobacterales bacterium
CCGCTCCGGATCTTGTCGCGAATGTAGTCCTTCACTTCACTTCCATTCCCGTCCTGCGCCATGATGTCTTTGTAAGTGTTGCTGATGCGAAGATGCGGGATCTGTTCGCCATTTAAGACAACCTGGTAAGTGCCGTTAATTTTTTCGACAGTCACATCCGGCAGGACATAATTTTGCGGCGCCTCGGCGAAGATGGCGCCCGGTCGCGGGTCGAGCTGGGCGATGTTATTGGCGCACTTTTGCACTTGCTCGACGCTGATCCCGATCCGGCGCGCAATTTCCGGAAAACGTCGCTTGCCTAAATCCTGCATGTGATCGGCCACAATTTTGTATTCGAGACTGCTCTGTTTCCCTTCGCGCTTGAGCTGAATGAGTAAACATTCGCGGAGATCTCGCGCGCCCACTCCGGGCGGATGGAAACTCTGGATGAGCGTTAGCATGTGCTCGAAATCTTCCTGCGGTATTCCGGTGTTCAGCGCCATCTCTTCCGGCGTGGTCTGCAAAAATCCGTTGTCGTCGATGTTGCCAATGATCAACTCCGCCGTCTTGCGATCGTCCGCGTCGAGCGCGTTCTGATTGAGCTGTCCCATCAAGTGCTGTTGCAGCGTCTCTTGCGTCGGGATGGAGTCGAAAAAGAACTGGCGTTTTTCTTCCGCTTCCTGCGAGCGGCCGCTGTAGCTGCTCGATTGCGCCATGTAATCGCGCCATTCTTCATCGAGCTTCGCCAGCTTATCGAATTCCTCCTTGAAATTGTCGTCGACGGGCGGCGTCTCCGATTCGGCTGGCCCGTCCGGATTCGGCGGATCCGCCAATTCTTCCAACACCGGATTCGTTTCCATTTCCTGTTGAACGAGATTGCGGAGTTCCAACAATGGCGCCTGAAGAATAAGCAGACTTTGTTGGAGTTGCGGGGCAAGGACCTGCTGCAGAGAGAGATTCTGCGTTTGATGCATTCCAGGGCCGGCCATACGTGGAGTCTACTGTCGGGCGAGCGACAGGCAAGCAGGTTACGGGCCCCCTCCCTCGCGTGGCCGGTAATTTAACGCTGAAGAGCAATCCCGGGAACACGACTTGCTACCTACTTGAATAGTCGATCACTTCCGAATGAAACGCATTCTCCTCGCGCTTTTACTGCCCGCTACGCTGATGGTCATGTCATTTAGCGGCGCGCAAACGCCGGACGCGAACCAGGAACAAAGACTTCTGGCGCTGATCAGAGAAGTCCAGACACAGCAAGCGCAGCTCACCGAAAATCAGGCGAAGATTGAAGAGAAACTCGCTGCAGTCACCGAAACCGTTCGCAGCGCCCGGATTTATTCGAAACGGGAAAAATAATGCGCGCCAGAGTTCTTTTCTTTCTTCCAGTGTTGTTCGCTCTGGTCGCCGCCAGCGCCCAATCGCCTGCTCCCGTTGTCGTCCAGGCCGCTTCAGCTCCGACTGCGACATCGGCAACCGCCGTCCCTATTGCAGGGGTGAGTTCGATTCCAGACGCGATCAAATTGCTGGAGAGAATCAAAGCCGGGAACGACGAGGTTCTAGCAAAACAAAAGGCCGCTTTAGAGCGGCTCGATGAATTGCAGGACGCTGCGGACCAGCTCCGAATCTTCGCCAAGCGCGGCTAAATCCGCGCCGTTTACTTTTTCTTCGGCTCGATCTTGCGATAGAGCGTCGCCATGCTGATCCCGAGCATATTGGCCGCTTTCTCACGCGAGCCGTCACAGTGTTGCAGAGTCGCTTCGATGTAATTGCGCTCCTGCTGCTGGACAAAGTCGTCGAGTGATTCCCCGACCGGCATGCTCGCCAGCACCTGGTCCTGTTTGTCGCCCTTGGCGTGACTAACGATGTGGGGCGGCAAATCGCTCGACAAAATCAAGTCGTTCTCACACAAGGCGCAGGCGCGCTCGATTGCGTTCTCCAGCTCGCGCACGTTCCCGGGATAATTGTAGTGACACAAAATATCGACCGCCTCGGCATCGATCTTCTTCGGCTCGCCCCCCGTCGCGCTCGCTTGTTTTTGCAGAAAATGATTCACCAGCAGCGGCACGTCTTCTAACCGCTCGCGCAATGCCGGCAGCTCAATTGGAATCACCGCGAGGCGATAATACAAATCTTCTCGAAATGTGCCGTCTTTGAGCTTGGGCTGCAGCGGCTCGTTGGTCGCGCCGACCACCCGTACGTTCACCGGTGAACTTTTGTTGTCGCCAACACGCCGGACTTCCCGTTCCTGCAGAACGCGCAGAAGCTTCGTTTGCAATGCTGGCGCCATGGAATTCACTTCGTCCAAAAAAATCGTGCCGAGGTTCGCTTCTTCGAAGAGACCGCGCTTGTCCACAACCGCTCCCGTGAAAGAACCTTTCTTGTGACCGAATAATTCCGACTCGAGCAAATTTTCCGGGAGCGCGCTGCAATTGATCGCCACAAACGGGTGATGCTGCCGGTTGCTGTTGAAATGGAGGCCGCGCGCGACCAGCTCCTTGCCAGTGCCGCTTTCGCCCATGATCAAGACAGTGCTGTCCGTGTCCGCGACTTTGCTGATCAAGTTGTAAACGCTCTGCATCTTCCCGCTCGTGCCGATGATGTTTTCAAAGCGGTAGCGGTTCTTGAGTTCTTTGCGGAGATAAACGTTCTCCCGCAACGCCGCCTGATAATCGAGAGCCCGCTGCACCGTTAGCTGCAGCTCGTCGATCTTGAACGGTTTGGTCACGTAATCGTACGCGCCCATCTTCATCGCTTCGACCGCGGTCTCGACCGTTCCGTAAGCGGTAATCAAAATCACCGCCGTCTGCCGGTGATGCTCGCGCACGTGCCGCAGCACGTCGAACCCGGTCATCGTTTCCATCTTGATGTCGGCGATCACGACCTGCGGCGCAATGCTATCGAGCTGCTCGACCGCCTTCGACGCAGAATTGAATGGGAAAACCTGATGTCCTTTTTCGCGACAGAGAGTCACGATGACTTCCACCATTGCCGGCTCGTCGTCGATTACTACAATCTTGGCCATAAAATCTCAGCGCGGAGAATATTTCAGTTTTGAGAAAAAGAAAGCGGTTTTGAGAATTTGCTTGGTTAGGCCGGATTCAGGACTTGACCACCAATCATCAACCAACTCACCACCCGATCGAACGCGACGATCTCCTCGAACGCCGATGTTGATCCTGTGATCGGAACCGCGATCAAATCAGCCCAACAATTTTTGCCGATGCGGCCGAGGACATGTGGCTTTCCAAGCGCGAGAGCCGGATTCGATGTGACCATTCGGAAAATCTCATCCGGCGGAATTTTCGGAAATTCCTTTTGAAACGCGCGCATCTCCGCGAACAAACTTAAATCGTCATTGCTCGCCAAACTGTCGGTTCCGAGGCAAACGTTGAATCCATGCTCGCACAATTTGTCAAACTGAAATGGCGAATGGCCGAAATATTCGTGACTTCGCGGGCAGTAGATGATGTGAAAGTTTGGCTTTGATCGTCGAATTAAATCAAAGTCGCTTTTTACCAGCTCGTTCAAATGGGTGATGAGCCACGGGTCTTCGAAATCGATGTGCCGCATAAAATGCGCGAGCGGCGTCTCTTGACCGCAATCGGACATATCGCGCCCGATCTCTTTCAAGAACTCGTACAATGGTCCCGAGGCGTCGCGAAACATCGACATTTCCTCGCGCGATTCCGCCAGATGCGTCGTCAACGGAACATCTTCACTTCGCGCGATTTCTTCACAGCGCCGATACAACTTTCCTGACGCAGTAAACGGCGCGTGCGGTGCCAGTCCCCAATGCTCTGTCGATTTCAACTTGTCGAGCGCAGCATCGACAATCTCATTGGCACGACTCGGTTCGCGGATGTCGATCAATTCGGCGAACCACCACGTTCGGGCTAGAGATTCGATTCGCGGAATCAATTCTGGAAACGCGGTCAGATTTGCGATCGTCGTTGTTCCGAAGCGCTTGGCTTCAGCAAGACCATCATTGATCGAGCGGACATAATCTTCCGGCGAAAGGTTCGCTTTCTCCGCGTTGATCGCCCGGATCCATTCGGTGAACGATTTTGGCGGCGGGATTTTGCCGCGCAAACAGGTGTAATCGAGATGACAGTGCGCGTTGATCAGTCCTGGCAGCAGCGCTTGCTCTCCAAGATCGACAATCTGTTCTCCCGAATTTGTCGCTGAGATTTCAGAGAATTTGCCAACATTCGTAATCCGACTTCCCGAAACTGCGACCCCGCCGTTCTCGATCGGCGGTCCATCCATTGTCACGACCGTGCCTGCGCGAATGATCATTCGTCGATTTCGCCTTTGACCACTTTGCGGCACTCAACCACAAGCAGGTTGCACGGTTCCTGGCAGAGCAGCGGAATCGCATTCTGGCCGCGGCCGGTTTGATCATGCCCCGGATCAAATTTCTTTGGTGGTAAGCTTGTCGATGGAATTGCGCCGTGCGTATCGCGCTTCCACAGAATGGTCCGCAGACAGCCGCCACCGGATTTACAGAAATTTCCAACGACATCGTCGATTTGTTGATCCGATATTTTCGCGGCGATCCGATACATACCCGATTGGCGATCCAATGTTTCGCGCAGCGGCGTCGTGCTCAGCCGATTGTCCGTCCAGGCTGCGAGCATCGCCAGTCTTCCCGGATAAAAGCAATCCAATGCGCGTCGCAGTTCGCCAAGATCGACAACCTCCAGCCGCCAACCGCGCCGCAAATTCGGCGCGGTTTTCAGTGGCCGATACTTTCCGGCATCATCGGATCGCGCGATCCGGAGTGCGTCTTCCGGTTTCTTAAAAATCTCTAAACCGCGGCTGTTTGCGTCGTCGTGGTGACAGAGAACAAAGCCGCCCGAGCCTGTTCGTTGGATGAAAATTTGACCGAACCGGCTCTTGTCGCTCAGAACCGCGGCGAGCGTTTTTTCAAGGGGCATTGCGCCTTCAGGCCAGACAATGCGCAATCAAGCCGGCCGCACGTTCGAAAAATTGTTTATCTTCGTCTCCGAATGCGTTCGCTTTATCGCTCTCGGCGTCAAGCATGCCGACGATGTGCCGGTGCTCATTCCTCATCGGAACAATGATCTCAGAACGCGTGGTGTGAAATGTCGGGAGATAGCGCTTATCCTTGTGAACGTCGCCGACCACAATTGGTTTTCCTGATTCCAGCGCCGCGCCGCATAATCCCTGGGTTATTGGGAAACGCGGATACGCCGGCGGTTCTTTGCCGGTGCCGGCCAGGATCACAAATTCATTGTTCACGATCTTGTAAACGGCGATGAACCGATAATCGCGCGCCGCCCGAATCATTTCGGCGACCTGTTTCAGGCTCTTCTTTGTGCAGCCGCTCGCGAGAACAAAACCCCCGATGTCCTGGAGTTTTTTCAGCGTCTCAGCGTGCATAGAGGGATAAGGTCACGTTACTAGGTCAGGAAAGATTGCGAGGCCGGACGCGCGTGCAACTTTTCTTAAGTCAATTCCGGGACCCGTTCGTCTCACCCGCCGCCGCTTGTTCGACGATGATATCCGCCACCCGCGCATCCGTGCCGATCGAGCTCGCATAAAAGAGCGACCGATCGTCGATCTTGTACGGCCCGCGCCGAAAGACTTCCTCGCATTTGGCTTCCGCGGACGATGTCGATCCACCATCAATGATTCCAAGCATAACTGGAATGTCCTCGTAGCTGTGCAGACCGTCCGAGATAAAAAATGGAACAACCACGACGTTTGGCGTGTTCGTTAACACTCGCCAATCGGAAACGAGGGGGAACTCCTCCATGTAAACATTGAGAACGTTTGCATAACGACCGAGACGGCGAATTCTTTGCGCCTCGCGTTTTGCGGCTACCGCGCTGTTCTCGTTCAGGTCGGTGCCGTGCGCGACGATTAACAAGCTCGTTTGGTTTTCCGGGACATCTGGCGCAATCTCTCTCGCGCGCTGCACCAGCAACTCTGTCATAAGCGGATGGTTCCCGACCGGCTCGCCGTAGTTCCAGGTTTGTCCATTCGCGCGTTTGGTAATTCGTCCGTTCAACTCCAGCTCGCGCGGAATGACCGTCTGCGTAAAATAACCCTCACTGATGAAATTCGGGACAACGTAAACGTTTTTGATTGTGCCCGGATCGAACAAAAAGATCGCGTCGCGAAGGCTCGGCTCTTCTTTCCAAAACGCACATTGCACATCGGCAAAAATATTTCGACGCCGAATCTCGGTCGCGTGCGACAGAGTCGGCGCGCTCGAGCCCGGATTCACCGTCGAGCCATGACCGACGATGAGCAATGCGGACTCTTGCCTGCCGTTCACATCATGAATTTAACCACAGAGGACACGGAGAACACAGAGAACTAACCTAATTCTCTCCGTGACCTCTGCGTCCTCTGCGGTAAAATATTGCATGCGCTTTCGCACTTACAAAAATACCGATCTTACTGTGAGCGAGGTCGGCTTCGGTCTGTGGACGATTTCCACCGGCTGGTGGGGCAATTTTACCGAAGGCGAAGCGATCGCTCTCATGCACAAGGCGTTCGATCTCGGCATTACGCTTTTTGATGCGGCCGACACTTACGGCAACGGATTGAGCGAGGAGCTGATTGCCAAGGCGTTCCCAAAACAGCGGGATGAAATCACGATCGCGACCAAGGTCGGATACGATTTCGTGCACCACGGCGAAGCGCGCGGCCGCGGTCAGCGCGAGATTCCGCAGGATTTTTCGCCGGAAGCAATTGAACGGGCGACGGACGCGGCGTTGAAACGGTTGAAGACCGATCATGTCGATCTTCTCCAATTACACAACATTCGGATGGAGCAGGTTTACGACGACAACCTCTGGAAAACGCTCGAGAAATTAAAGTCCTCCGGGAAAGTTCGTTACTACGGCATCGCGCTCGGTCCGGCGATCGGCTGGCTTTACGAAGGGATGAATTGCATTCGCGAACGCGACATCACGAGCTTGCAGCATATCTACAACATGCTCGAACAACATCCCGGTCACGCGCTCCATGATGCCGCCACCGACGCTAGCAAGGACACAATGTTCTTAATTCGGGTCACGCATTCGTCCGGAATGCTCGAAGGCACATACACCGCCGACACAGTTTTTCCGCCGACTGATCATCGGAGCCATCGCCCGCGAAGTTGGCTGCTTAATGGAATCAAGAAGATCGACAAACTACGATTTCTCGAAAATTCCGAACGCACGTTAGGTCAAGCCGCGTTGCTTTGGTTGCTGGCCGACGATCGTGTGGCTTCGACGCTGCCGAACATTTACAACGAAGAACAACTGATCGAATTCGCGAAAGCGCCCGAATGCCCGCCGCTGACTCCAGACGAGCTGGCCAAGATCGACAATCTCCATTCGGAAAATTTCGGCGTCGAAGAAGAACCGCCGAAATTCAAAGGAACGATGGAGCTGTCGAAAGAGACGGCCGCGGCTTAATCCGAATCGTCTTCTTCAACCGGCTGGGCCCGGCGAATTTGTTGAGTTGGTTCGCGCGTGCCGCGCTTATTGGCAGCCGAGCCTTTGTAAATCTCCTGGAAGATGTCGGCGATCATCGGGGCCGCAGTCGTGCCGCCGTGGACTTTGCTGCCGACGTCGCCTTCGTAAACTGCGGCAAACGCGTATTTCGGTTCCTCCGCGGGCAGGAATCCGGCGAACCAGGCGGCCGTGCGTTCTTTGTTTTTCGGACCCCACTGCGCAGTCCCGGTTTTCCCCGCAACTTCGACGCCGGCCAACTGAGCTTCATGTCCGGTCCCGTTCGCACCGTTGACGACTTCGATCATCCCCGTGCGAACTTCTTCCATCGTTGGGGCGGAGACACCGAGCGAACGTTTCTCGCGCAACTCGTAAGCAGTCACGATTTCGTGATCGACCGACTGCACCTGACGGACGAGTCGCGTTTGATAAAAACTGCCGCCGTTCGCGACAATCGCCATTGCCTGCGCCATTTGGAGCGGCGTCACCTGCGTGTCCCCCTGACCGATCGACAAGTTCGCGATGTCGCCGTTCAGCAATTTGCGGCCGTGAGTCGCTTTCATGTATTCGTCGTTGGGAATGCGTCCCTCCGCTTCAGCGCGCAATGGAATCCCGCATTTTGCGCCGAAACCGAGTTTGAGCGCCCATTCGATGATCGGCTCCGCGCCGGTTTTAATCCCGACCTGATAAAACCAGGTGTCGCATGACTGAGTAAGGGCCTGGACAAAATTGAGCGCGCCTTGATCGCCTTTTTTCCAATTGTGAAAGGTGAGGTTGCCAATCTGAATTCCAGGGACGCATTGATAAAGATCGTCCGGACGAACGGTGCCTGTCTCAAGCGCCGCAATTCCGACTGCGACCTTGAAGGTCGAGCCCGGCGGATAAGCGGAGCGAAACGCGCGCGCAAGAAGTGGAATATCCGGATCGTCCTGTAGTTGCTTGAATTCTTCCGCCGAGATGGATGGAACAAAAAGATTCGGATCGTAGGTCGGACAGGAAGCCATCGCCAGAATGTCGCCGTCGGTTGGGTCGACAATCACGATGGCGCCGCGTTTGGCTTTCGATTCCAGCGCTTTTTCAGCGAGTTGCTGCAATCGCAAATCCAACGTCGTGATGACGTTGTTTCCGGGCACCGCCGATTTGACCAGCTTCTCGGAAGTTTTGCGGCCG
>CATPAT010000229.1 GCA_955652155.1 uncultured Chthoniobacterales bacterium
GTCCAGATCATATCCGTCGACAAGCGCCCGCAGTCTCGGCGCAACCGCTGCAACGTTGTGTCGAGCGTCGAGCGGAACCGACGTCTGCGCGCTGTAGGCAAGGTCCCACAGCCGCGAGCCTGGGCCGGCGAAATCCCAGTCGATGAAAACCCACCGATCGGGTGCCTTCACGAGGTTCCACGGAGCGGGGTCGTTGTGGCAGATCAACTCCTTGCGATCCGGCGCGATCACTTGCTTCCACATCGCCGACGTAGGCGGGACAAACGAAGCGGTCGCCGTGTGGAGATCGCGTGCGGTGTTGAGGCTGCCGGTGGCCGTCCAGGTCCCGTTCGCTGGATCGTACAGTTCCGCGCTCGCGGAAGGATTCAAGCCGCTATCAAGTCCCCCTGCGACGAGCACCATGCCGTTGGACAGCAACGTCGCCGAGTGCCTCGCACGTGCAGTGTTGAGGCTGCCGGTGGTGTTATATGTAAACGGGGCATCGCTGCTAGACAGTGTCGACACCGACTTTCTTTGGTAAACATGACTGGTAGCGCCGCCTTTTTGCGCAGTTCTGGTTACGCTGCCGCTGTCGTTTGCTTTAATGACAGTCCGTGTCGCCGCCGATGCCGCGCCAGTACTAATGAAGATGGCCGCAGCGAAGAAGAGAGTGAGAAATGTTGCTCGGTAATTATTCAGCGTGATCATAAGATCCTTTTTACTAGTGAGCTGCTCCAGTTCCGCGCGAAACCGGGAACCACTCTCGGCAAGACTTCTTTCAAGAAGCGACTCACTCGGATGACTCGGGGCCCCGGTTGGATCTGGAGATCACGTTAAGCGGTGTCCCAGCGAAGGTCCAGCTTCCGAACTCAATCAGCCCGGCCGAAGATGCGTTGAAACGTCGGGTGACGTAATCGAGGACGTTTTTACGAGGTCCCCTAATAAATGTCGATCTTTTTACGTGTAAGGCGTAACCTTATGCGACGCTGCGGAGCCACGCGAACCGCTTAAAAGTGACGACGGGCGAACTCGCGACCAGATCCGGTTTTTAAATATCTCTCGAATGCGCGCGCCTTCATTTCAGACGTGAATGCGATAGCGGTTTCGATCTTCCAAGGCTTGCACTTCGCAGTGTGCGGGCAATTGCCTCGGTTGTGATCTCGCAAAACGAACGGACAGATTGCGCGTCACACCTGTGTAGTGAATTGCTGGGTCAGTTTCACTGACAAGGATGTAAACGTACCAGAAGCGTTTCATAAGTCGGGCCCTGCCAAGCCGTAGTCTTGGAGCGCTGGACCTAAAGCGCAATTAAGATGGCCCGCCTACGTTTGCCTCCGGCGTGGCAGCCCCGAAAGCCTTCGGGGCTGGAGCCGACGACCGGGATTGAACCGGTGACCTACGGTTTACGAAACCGTTGCTCTACCAGCTGAGCTACGTCGGCGCGAAGCGGGCAAAGATTACATCCGTTGGCATCCGACTCAAGCGGCTCTTGCCCACTAAACACGCGAAAAGACGGTGAAATTCAGAGAACAATTGCTGTTAACCCAAATCCTTTCGTGTATTTGGCGTGTTGGCCGCATAGCCTGGAAGGCTATGTTCCTGTTAGAGTGAATCGCCTGGATGAAATTCTGCGGGTTAAACGGGCGGAGATAGAGCGTTTACGAGCGCGTGCCAAAGAACTCGAGCGCCAAGCGGCGCAACGAAATGATTTCCGTGATTTTCGATCCGCTCTGCAGCAAAGCGATGGAAGACTTGCGGTGATTGCCGAAATCAAAAAGGCGTCGCCATCGGCCGGTGTGATCGCAGCGTCTTTCGATCCAGTTGAGATCGCAAAAGATTACGAGCGCGGCGGCGCGAACGCGATTTCGGTTTTGACCGACACCAAATTCTTTCAAGGAAAACTGCAAGACCTGGCCGATGTGCGGCGTGCTGTTTCAGTTCCGCTCCTGCGCAAAGATTTTATTCTGAATGAGATTCAAATTGCGGAATCGGCCGCAAATGGCGCTGATGCGATTCTGTTGATCGTCGCTGCACTCGAACAAAAGGAGCTTCTCGATCTCCTGGACGCGGCAGCGACCTATCGGCTAGATGCTTTGGTGGAAGTCCATACGCGCGAGGAGTTAAATCACGCGCTGGATGCCGGGGCGAAGATCATCGGAATCAACAATCGCAATCTGGCCACGTTCGATGTCGATCTTGCAGTAACCGAAGAACTTTGCCGCGAAGTGCCGGACGAAATCGTTCTCGTCTGCGAAAGTGGAATCAAAATGCTGCAAGATGTCGCGCGTGTGAAAGCGTGCGGTGCGGATGCAATCCTGGTCGGCGAAGCGTTAATGCGCCGAGAAATCTCGATCGAACAATTGGGCGCTGTGGTTTGAAGTTCGGCCGAATCAGCCGCCTGCCACTGGCTGATTCGACGCGAACGCGCGCCGGATCGAGCGCCAAAACCCGCGCGGGCCCGGAAGAGCGCCGGCTCGCGCGACCAGGACCGGACAATTGGCGTGATTCAAAATGCTGCGAGTCAGATCACCCATAATGTAATGCCGGAACATGCCGCGGCCTTGCGACGAACCAGTCACGATCAGGTCGGGATTGCTTTTGCGGACTTCGGCGAAAACCTGGTCAACCACGATTCCGTGGCGAACATGCACTTCCATCGGGACGCCCAGTTTTTCGAGATCCTGTTTTTGGGTGCGGAGATTGATTCCAAGTTCTGAGTTGGATTCGAGCAAACGAGTGACGTCCTCTTCGAGTCGCACCAGATCGGCATAGATGGCCGGCGGCTCGGCCATGACGTGGAGCAACGTGACCGAAGCACCGACCGCGGCCGCAAGTTTTCCGGTCAACTGAACGGCTTCTTCGATGAATTCCTTTCCGCCAGTGCAAACGAGAAAACGCTTCAATTGGGCCCACTCCCCCATCGCCACCAGCACCGGCGGCGAAATCGATTTGATCACTTCGTAAGTTTTTTCGGAACGCCAATGCGGTCCGGTTGAACCGGTTTTCCGCGCACCGATTATCACCAGGTCGTATTTTGCCTTTGCCGTTTCATTGACAATCTGACGGACCGGGTCGCCCGCACCGATCGCAATTTGCGGGGAAACACCTTTTTGACGCAACCATTCGGCCTGCTTCTGGAGCGCTTCGCGCAGCGATGCTTCGTCATGGGATTTTTCGGCGATGCCAAGAAGGGTGGTGTCGGCACGGAGCGGTCCTGCCAGTGATGCGCCCAACCGCGTCGCGCTGTCGGCGGCCGGCATTCCATCGCTGCAAATCAAAATTTTCATGGCGTAATTACACTTTGTGGCCGGTCATGAGTGTGTAAATAACGATGGCGGCGCCGATCAACGGCAATGGCACGAACGCCAGTCGGATTTTCGGACCGGCAAAATATTGAGTCGAGATCGCGCCGATCTGCGCGCCGATCGCGGCGCCCGTATTCATAACCAGTGCGATCAAAATATCGACATTGCCTTTGATCGCGTGACTAAGAGTTCCGTAACTGGCCGAGATGATGATCTCAAACAAATCGGTGCCAACGGCGAGATGGGTCGGAATGCCGACTACGTAAACCATCGACGGCATCCGGATGTAACCCGCGCCGCCGCCAAGAAATCCGCTGAACAATCCGCCCACGAACGCTACGAGCAAAATAATCCAAAGCGAAATGGTTACTCCAGACACTGGCAGGTTGATCATGGGCGGAAAATTCAGACGCTGGATGCTGTGCGTGACATGGCGAAAGGAGGATTGGTCCTGCTTCGTGCTGACGCCGCTTATTTTGCCGCGCTGTAATGCTTTATTTTGGGACAGCGTTTTACGGCTCTCCCAAATCATGAAGGTGGAGATGCTGATGTAGGCGGCAATTGAGACAACGCTGACCACCAGGTTGACGTTGCCGGCGCGCTTCAGTATCTGAATCAATTGCGCGCCGACTTCCGCGCCACCGATCGTGCCAAGAGCCATGATCAATCCCAGTTTGAGATCGACATTGCCGAGGGCGCGATGCCGTTTCGCCGCCACGACTGATTTGCCAACGATGTGCGCGAGGTCGGTGCCGACCGCGAAGTTCCAATCCAATCCGACCGCACGCAGAGCCGGTCCGGCAATAAAACTGCCACCGACGCCGAAGAATCCGCCAAGAATCCCGATGAGGAACCCAACGATCGCCAGATAGATCGGACTGATGTGCGCGCCGGAGATTGGAAAAAACATATTTACTCCGAGCGGCCGCGCAGCAGTCGCAACAAAAATGTCGTCAGACCTTCGAGGACAACGGCCTGCCCGATGATGAGCAGGATCGCAACGCCGCCATAGGTATATCGATGGCGAATCTCCAACTGATAGAGCCATTCACCCAGAAAATGGAGAACGAGAAAAAAATAGGCGACCACGAGAACGGCATAAATGGCCAGCTCAATCAGGAACGCGCGCAACGTTTTGGCCGTTTCCTTTTTCATCCGTTCCAGAGTCTTCGCCTCGCGACGCACTCAAGGTCGTGTGGAATCATGGGGAAAAGCAAATTTTGTTGTAGCTGCCGCCGTCTCTAGCGACAGAATAGATGCGTGGCCATTCCAATCGCGCTGACCATCGCCGGCTCGGACAGCAGCGCCGGTGCCGGAATTCAGGCCGATCTGAAGACATTCAGCGCGCTCGGTGTTTACGGAGTCTCTGCCGCCACCTGCGTCGTTGCTGAAATTCCCGGTAAAGTTTCGCGACTCGAACCGGTCAGCGTCGAAATGGTCCGTGAACAAATCTCCGTGCTGGCCAAACATTTTCCGATCGCCGCGATCAAGACCGGGTTGCTTTGCTCCACTGCAATTATCAGCGCGGTCACGAAGTCGATTGACGATCTTCGCCGCCGGGTTCCGCTAGTAATCGATCCGGTCATCACCGCGACCAGTGGCGATTCGCTTCTCGAGTCCGATGCGATCGAGGCCTACCAACACGAGTTATTTCCAATTGCTTCCCTAATCACGCCAAACCTTGACGAAGCTGCGCAGTTGCTTGGCGAAAAAATTCACGACCTGGAGGCGATGAAACGAGCGGGCAAAGAATTAGAGCGCAAATTTAAAACCGCGATCCTGCTAAAAGGCGGACATCTTCGCGACGATGAGGCTGTCGATTTTTTATTTGCGAATGGAAAGGTCGTTGAATTTGCGGCGCCGTTCGTGCGTGATGTTGCGAC
>CATPAT010000230.1 GCA_955652155.1 uncultured Chthoniobacterales bacterium
AGAAATCATCGTCTGGGAATAGGTCTTCTTTTGACACTAATCGCGAGTGACAAAAAGGGAGTGAACCCCCAAGGCTCCAAGGTACCGGGTAGATTTGGATTCATCCGCCAAGTTTGTTGGCTTGGCGGCAAGAATGTCGAAGCGCACTGGTCACAATCAGATTTTGCGACCAAACTTCAACTCGCCGGTTTCGATATCAGTCGCAGCGGCGTCTCCAAAATCGAAGCGCGTCTCTCTTACGTCGACGATAAAACGCTTCTTTACCTTGCCGAAGTGCTGAAAATGCTGGTGCAAGAACTCTTCCCGCCGAGAACGCCAGGCAACCGTCTCCACGATTTCATGGCAAAATTAGAGACTATGTGATTCTGATGTGGCCAACCTCGAAAGAAGAACCCACTTATGGCTTCTTGGATGCCATCGGGAGAAACTCTTCCCGCACGATCTTGCCGTCTCTAACCGTGTATACGCCAACCTCCGACATCTGCATTCGCTTCTTCGAATTCTTGTCGGTCACATCCATGTCGTACTGCACGATGAATCGGTCGTGTACGACGAACGGTCCGCCCACTTTAACGCTATGGACCTCCATGTTCTCCACCCACCACTCGATCTTGCCGCGCAAGATGTCGATCTTGTGTTGAGCGCCATGAACGCATCCCCTTGGTCAACACGCCGCCGTCATCGGCAAAGTCACGAGCGACCAACCCGGCTTTATCATGATGAAAACTCGCGTCGGCGGCACCCGTGTTGTCGATATGCTTTCCGGCGAACAACTGCCGCGAATCTGCTGAAAGGTCTCCGATGGCTGGCGGCATAATCGGTATGCCATTTTCGCTGGCAACTTAACTACAAGCACTCACCGAATTGATATCCGAATGTTCTACTTGATCGCGATTGGCTTCTGCGACTCGGCAACGAGTTGGTCAAAGCGCGGGTTCCCACGGAGTGGATCCCAGACCTCGTCCAGCTTCATCGATCCGTACGTTACGCCGTTCGGAATCTTCGCCACGGTAAGCAGTAACTCGAAAGCTCGATCGGCCTCGCCTACTTGAGCATAGATGCCGGCGAACCTGCTCAGGATTTGCGCGCCATTGCGGGCGTCTTTCGCGACCGGAAGCAGTTCAACCGCATGCTGACCTTCCCGGAGCGCGTCCTTCTTCGCCCCGAGAGCAGCGTCGATCTCAGCCAGGACGATAAGTGCCTTCCCATCTTGGGGCCGCTCACGCACTGCCGCCGCCGCCCGTTCCCGAGCGGCCAGAAGTGCGGTGTTCGCTTTAGACCAGTCGCCAAGTCCGTGAGCGACGATCGCCTGATTCCACTCAATCGGAATGAAGAACGCGTCGTTGTCGAACTCTGCCACGTCGCCTGTTGCGAGTATCGCTTGGGCCGCATTATAATCGCGTTCCATAAGCGCGAGATTGAACCGAGCAGTGGTCAAATCTTTCGGGTCTGCACCCTTTGCCACCTCACCAGCCGTGACTGTTTTCCACCGCTGGAGATCGGCTTTCCAAGCCACGTCCACGGACGCGTGAAAGAGTTCGAGACCGAAATCCAGAGGCTTCAATGAAAGACCGGCATCCACGGTTCTGACAGCTTCGTCGTAATGGCGCAGGACGAAATAGGTTTCGGCCAGCTCCGAGACGATGGGGATCTCACGCGGATCAAGGGTTAAGGCTTGTCCGAGGTGACGAATCGCGTCCTCGAAATTACTCTGTCGCCGCTCAATCACTCCGGTGAACAAGTAGACGCGTGCGTCGTTAGGCAGCTCGCGCCGCGCCAAGAGGAGCTCCGCCAAGGCGGACCGGTAATCGCGGGACCCCCAATAGTAAAGAATCCCGCGCGTAAAGTGCACTACGCCTGCGTCGGGTTGTAAGCGCGCTGCTGTTTCGAGCGCCTTTTTGGCCAAGTCGATACGAGTAGGTGTTGAATTCTCATTCCAGTATAAGTAGAGATGCGTTTGGGCCAGCCAACAGAGGGCGGTGACGAAAGTCGGATCCCGCGCAACGGCTTCGTCAAGGAGTTTTATTTCGCGTTTGACCTCTTCAACCCCACCTACCCCAACGGAAGATGTAATGTTCCGATCGATTTCCCGTGCTTTTAGGTACAGATCGTACGCAGCCATGTCATTCGTTTCCGTAGCGCCCATGGCTGCTTGCTCTTTTGCGGAGAGCTTCGCCTGTAACTGGTCGGCTATGGTTTTAGCAATCTCGCTCTGGATCGCAAAAACATCGGCCAGATCACGATCGTACGTTTGCGCCCACAACTGCGCATTGGTTTGTGCCTTGATAAGCTGTGCGTTCACGCGCACTCGATTGGCCGCGCGCTGGACACTTCCTTCGAGCAAATGAGCTACGCCGAGCTGCTGGCCGATATCCCGCAGATTGCGCGGTGCGCCGCTTTTGTATTGCATCACGCTTGTTGGGCCGATGACTTTCAGGTCCGCAACCTTGGCAAGGTCGGTGAGAATTTCATCCTGGACGCCGTTGGTGAAGTAGGCGTTTTCCTTGTCGCTGCTCAAATTTTCGAACGGGAGGACCGCGATGCTCTTTTCCGGAATAGCCGTCGAAACACCGGCGACTGCCCCGACTTTAGCGTGGGCTGGTTTAAAAACCCAGAAATACCATCCGCCGAGGGCGAGCAAACATAGCGATGCGAGCGCGAGGGCGAGAACTCTCTTTTTCGATCGCTGAAAGAACGACCTCACAGACGGCGGGCGCGCTTCCGGTGAAGGCATCTGCAATTGGCAGGCAATCTCCGTGACTGACTGTGGCCGCCGCCCAGGATCCTTTGCCAGGCAAGCCGCCACCCACTCTTCCCACACCGCTGGAATCGGCTCCGCTTTGATCTCGAATTCTTTTCGTCGCTCCGTCATCGATGCGGGAATTTTCTCCCGAATCTGCCGATCGATGTTACCGACATAAAAAGGAGGCTTGCTGGTGAGCAGCTCGTAAACGCTCGCGCCCAGCGAATAGATATCGTCGAGATGAGTGCCGCGCTCGCCCTCGAGCTGTTGCGGACTCATGTAAGAGAGAGTGCCGCCTCTGCCGCCCGCCATCGTTATCACGCTGATCGAATCTCCCAGGCTGCGTGCGATCCCAAAGTCGGACACTTTGAGCTCGCCGCGCTGATTCACCATCAGATTCGCCGGCTTGAGATCGCGATGGATGATGCGCGCGTAGTTGTGCGCATAGTCGAGCGCATCGCAGAGCTGGCTCATCCAATCGGTCAGTTCGGCCGTCTCAAAGACCTTTTGCTCCTTATCGCAGCGCAAATTCGAAAGGGTGTCGCCATCGATGTATTCCATCGAAATGCAGCCCGAGCGTTCGTCGTGCACGAAGTCGTAAATGCGGACGATGTTCTTGTGGGTCAGTTCCAGGCAACGTCTGGTCTCGCGCTTGAGATCGCTCAGCACGGCAGCATCGTGAATGATCAAGTCGGGGAGAAATTTGAGCGCGACATCGCGCTCTAATTCTTCGTCGTGCGCCAGCCACACAATTCCCATTCCTCCTCCGCCCAGAATCTTAATGAGCGTGTAGCGGCCGAAGAGTCTTTGTCCGCCGACAAACTCACCCTGCGTCACGTCCGACGCGCTGCCGGTTTGCTCCCGGTTCACCCTGCCAGCATTCACCCCGCTCAGCCGCAGCCTGGTGAGTGAGCGATTGGCGGCGTTGGTTGGCGGCTGGTTCGCCACTTGCAAGAAGATTATCGAAGAGCATGACGGAACGGTAAATAAATACCTTGGCGACGGGATTCTGGCTTATTGGCACGAGAGCGATGCGACCCCGGAAGGCATAGCTGCCACAATCGAAGCGCTCAAGAAAGCTCAAGCGCTTGCAGAACCCCGTTTCCGATTCATCGTCCATTTTGGTTTGGTCGCGATTGGTGGCGTGGCCTCGCTGGGCGAGGAAAGTTTAATAGGCATCGAAGTTAATTTCGCGTTCCGTCTCGAAAAGCTGGCCGCCTCGCTCGGCGAGGCGCGTGGACTCAGCGACACCGCGAGCAGCAAGCTCGAAGGCTTTATTTCGTCGCGGCGGTTGGGCGATTTCGAATTGAAAGGCTTCGTGCGTAAACGCGCCTTCTTCGTCGTTTAGCTCGGTTGCGGTGTGCCGGCTTTCAAAGAGTTCTCGGCGTCCTTACCGGCCGATTGATTTTCTTAAATGATATGTGGGCAACCAATAGCTAGCGGAGTGCCAACTTTTTCGACCTTTCCACGAAATGACTCAAATATTCAGCGAAGGTACATCTAACTCAATTAAATTTGCCAGCGGAGGGGCTCGAACCCACACGATCTTGCGATCACTGGATTTTGAGTCCAATCGATTACGGTACTAAATCGATTCTGTTGACATTAGCCGGATACAGAAACGCGCTAGAACTCCGTGCCTGGAACGCGTCGAGGCGCGGGATCTTCCAACCCGGGTCGAAAAGGCCGACGATTTCGAGCGCGCGGCAGCTCACGCCGAGGCCGGCATCTGGTATGACGCGTTTGAGGCCGTTTCCAATGCCATCGACGCTCACCCGGGCGACGCTTCACTACGTGCGCAACGCGCATCGCTTTTGAGACAGGTCGGTCTGCCAGAAGCAGCCGCGGCCGAAAAGAAAAAGTAGAGCGGTGTAGAGGCAGGCGTGTCACCCCGGCCCGACCTGGTTAAAGGCAAAGAGTTCGCAACTTGATCTTCTGAAGCTTCATCAAAGCGATTCCAATCAACCATCGGATCGCCCAAAGCTGCGCGAACAGCGCCCCAATAAACTGAACAGTCGAGGAGCGCCAAACGTCCGTCGTTGGCCCTCTGCGTAAAGCATGTCAAAGGCGAGCGACGATTTTCCCAAGCCGCTCAAGCCGGGTGATAAAACCAACTTCTCACGGAGGATCTCCACGTGGAGGTTCTTCAGATTGTGCTGGCGTGCACCACTGATTTTGATAACTTGCGCCGCATTCTGACGACAGACGTCGGAACCTTTTAGCAAGCATAACCGCTCTTTTTCTCCAGCATGAGTCGCCTAGCACGAAGGGTTTTTCGGCGAGATCCAGTCGACTTTCCCGGGGGGATCGCGATCGATCTCATCTCGATCGCAGTGCTTATTATTTATTTTCTTCACTTTGCGCTTCAGTCGTTATCCGCGCCTTTCAGACCCGATGATATGATGAATATGTGGCAGTATTGGCACGCTGGCTGGTTGAAAGCTGTTCGTGCAAGCCTGTGTTTCTGGAGTTCGGTTGGACGCCCTCTTGGTGCCATCTACTATCTGCCGTTACACTCGTTTTTTGATCTCCATCCTAAACCGTACCGAGTAGTGACAATCGCATTGATTGCTGCCGCGATACCCATCGCTTACTTGTTAGGTCGATCACTCAGTTCGTCTTGGTCAGTAGCTTTTCTCGCAGTTTTTGCATGGTGTTATCATCCTCGATTGTCTAACTTGGTGTTTCTCAATTCGTTTATTCATGATGTGCTCTGCAACCTTTTTTATTTGGCTGCTCTTGCTTGGTATATTGGTATTCGTGAGCGGGAGCGGTTCCTCCGGCCGCTGCAACTGTGTGGGTGTCTCGCGCTTTACATCTGTGC
>CATPAT010000231.1 GCA_955652155.1 uncultured Chthoniobacterales bacterium
CGAACCCCGACGGCTCGTTCACCTGCACGCTCTTCTGGGAATTCGAAGGGCCGCGCAGCTTCGCGACCACCAAGACCGACAACGACGTCCGCCGATTTTTCGACGAAGAATTCCCCGACGCCGTGCCGCTCATGCCGACGTTGCTCGAGGATTTCAAAAATAATCCGACTGGATCACTCGTGACCATCCGCTGCGCTCCCTGGTTCTACAAAGACAAGGTCGCGCTGATCGGTGACGCCGCCCACGCGGTCGTGCCGTTCTACGGCCAGGGAATGAACGCGGCGTTCGAAGATTGCGTCGTGCTCGACGAATGCCTGGCCGAGTTCCCGGACAACCGCGAGCGCGCGTTCACCGAATATTTCGTTAGACGAAAAGAGAACGCCGACGCGCTGGCTGACCTCGCCGTCGACAATTTTATCGAGATGCGCGACAAAACGGCGTCGCGAACATTTCGGGCGAAGAAGAAGCTCGATCACTTCCTCGAAGCCGCGCTGCCGGGCGTGTATTTGCCTCTTTATGCAATGGTGACATTCACCCGGATGCCGTATGCCACGGCAGCCAAACGTGCTCGTTTCCAGGACTGCATCGTCTACGGCAGCTTGTTCGGCGTTGGCATTCTGGTTTTCCTACTGTTGGTCGGACTGTTCCGGCTTATCGCCGACTAAAGTCTGGAGATGGATCGAGCAGTCCCTTGCTCGATAGGCGTATCGTCGGAGCGGTCGAATTGGCTTGTCTCGATGAACCGCGAGCGTAATCTTCTCAACCTATGAGAACTACGCGCTTATTCATCGCGCTGGTTCCGATGCTGGCCGCTAGCCTTCTCTTGACTGTTTCCATCGGTCGCGCGTCGGAAAAAACGGAAGGTAAAACGCCGTGGAAAATCACTGGACAACTGGAGGAGGCCTGTTCGTGTGACGCGGCATGTCCATGCTGGTTTGATTCCAAACCGACGAAGATGACCTGCAGCGGCGGGCAGGTGCTCTTTATCGAAAAAGGAACTTACGGCAAAACAAAGCTGGACGGTCTCGCGATTGCCAACATGTCGCAGAGTCCGGCGGGCAAAACGATGATGGGCTCGTTCGGAGATTGGAATTTCTCGTATAACTACATCGACGAGAAAGCCAATCCCGAGCAACGCAAAGCGCTCGAAGCGATCGCCAACGTGGTAATGGTACCCGGCGCTTCGAAAAAAACGGAGACCCGCTATGTGGCGATCACCCGCAAAACGGAAGGCAAAGACCACGAGATCAGTCTCGGTCAATACGGGACTTTTCGCGGTCATCTGCTGGAGGGCGGTCTCGGCGGCGCGCCCAAGGTAGTGAATCCGCCGGGCGCAGATCCGATCCATCATGAATATCAGCAGGGACGCACCGCGAAGATGACC
This sequence comes from uncultured Chthoniobacterales bacterium, assembly GCA_955652155.1. Taxonomy (GTDB): domain Bacteria; phylum Verrucomicrobiota; class Verrucomicrobiia; order Chthoniobacterales; family UBA10450; genus AV40. The sequence continues at coordinate 1,385 of CATPAT010000231.1, forward strand.
TACAACGATGCGGACCAAAACTGGTCGTGGGAAAATTCCAACTACATGTTGGGAAAGTTCACGGTCGACAGCGCGCAGTATAAGAAGTACGCGGCCGGTCTCGCGCAAAAGATGGCCGGGCCGAAAGAGCCAAAGCCAGACGATAAGCAATAACAGTCCGCCGGCGGCGCAGAGTTATTGCGCGCCGCTGAACGTGGCAACTGATGTGCGTCTCAATGCCGTCCCACGGCAATGCAACGAATATTTCGTTAGGCGAAAAGAGAACGCCGACGCGCTCGCCGACCTCGCCATCGACAATTTTATCGAGATGCGCGACAAAACCGCGTCGCGTGCATTTCGCGTCAAGAAGAAACTGGATCACCTACTCGAAGCTCTGCTGCCCGGGATTTATCTGCCGCTTTATACGATGGTGACTTTTACGAGAATTCCGTATGCGCAGGCAGCGCAACGGGCACGCCTGCAAGACAGAATTGTTTATGGGAGTTCAGCGGCGCTGATTTTCGCACTCCTTGTCGCCCTCCTGCGCGCGCTACGCTGAATACGGCGTGCTGGGAAGCCGCTGGATAGACTGCATTGCCGCTCGGGTAGCGGAGAGCAATCGGGAGATTGCGAATCAAGCCGCCCGCCCCGCGCGCGCAGTGGCGCGCGGCGCAGCCAGACTGGCCTCTTCACTCATCGCCGGCATGGATGGACCCTTGCTGCAACAGGCTCGGGATGCAGGAGTAAACAGTGAAGTATTAGTTTTTGCGGATGCAATACGATTGAGTGGAGAAGAGCGATTCAGTGCCGGGGGTGGCTGGTGGCGCAAGCTTCAGCGGGCGCTCCGTCTCGCGCGTGGAGCGATGTGGGCATTTTTTTATGTGCGCCAGTTACGCGCTCGTTTTCAACAGTTGCAGCCGGGCCTGATCCATTCTCACGGCATGAAAATGCATCTGTTCGCATCTCTGGCTGAAAGGCGAGCGGGTGATGCAATCACCCCGCTCATCTGGCATCTTCAGGATTATTTGAGTGCGCGCCCAACCTTGACACCTTTCCTGCGGCGACTCGCGGGAAAATGCCGCGCGCAATGCTTAAAGCACAATCGCGCCTTCTAGCGGCCCGCCGCGCCGACGTAGCTCGTCGGCGACGCGAACAAGATCCGGACTGTGCTTGGCTGGGAGCGCTCGCATTCCTTCGATGATATTGTGCGCGAAATGCTGAG
>CATPAT010000232.1 GCA_955652155.1 uncultured Chthoniobacterales bacterium
GCAAAAGACAACTCCGGCGTCGAGCGCGGACCGTCCAAAACGTAAGCGTCGCACCCGTTTTCTGCTGCGACTTTCGCCGTCAGCTCTGTGAATTCGTCCGAGAAAAATCGCGTGTCGTGGGCGATCACGATTTTCGGCCGCACATCGATTTTGTTTTGGACGTGCCACTCTTTTGCGTAAGCGACTAATCCCTGAGTGGCGCGATTCACGTTCGCGAAGTTCATCGCGTTGGTGCCGACGCATGGGAATTGTGGACGTTCGTCAGCGCCGGCGTTGCGGCGCTCGGCCTTGGTCACGATTTTTCCAATCGTGCGCCCGCGCAATCCGCCGGTGCCGAACTCGAGCGTTTTGTAGAACCGATCGTTCAGCTCATCCCACGCTCCACGGTCGACAAGTTCATCGACCACCCGCGCATAAAGATCGTTAGGCGCGCCTGCGAGCAGGTCGCGAATATTTTTCACGGTGGATTTGAGCAGTTGCTCATTTGCTAACGCCTTGTCGATCTTCGCTGCAGTCTCGTCGTGCGCGGCCATGCGCACCGAATTTCGATTGCCCCCCGCACATTTCAAGGCTTTGCTCGCTACGGCGCGATGAATATTCACGAGTATCAAGCGAAAGAGTTGCTGGAGAAATTCGGCGTTGCCACCACGCGTGGGAAAGTCGCGTCGACGGCCGACGAAGCCGAAGCAATCGCGCGTGAACTCGGAGATGTTGACCTCGCTACAGGACGAGTCCGTCCGAATGTCGGACTGGTGGTCAAAGCGCAGATTCACGCTGGTGGACGAGGGAAGGGGACCTTCAAGGATGGATTCAAAGGCGGAGTGCAAGTGGTCAAATCGCCGGAGAACGTCCGTGAAGTCGCGGACAAAATGCTTGGGCAAACCCTGGTTACGCATCAGACCGGGGCGGCAGGTCGCGTTGTGCACAAAGTTCTGGTGGGCGAATCGGCCGAGATCGCACGCGAGATCTATTTTGCGATCCTATTAGATCGCGCCATCGCTGCGCCGCTAATTGTGGCCAGCACTGAAGGCGGCGTGGAGATCGAAACCGTCGCGGCCAAATCGCCGGACAAAATTATTCGCGAACCAATCGATCCGCTGGCCGGCCTCCAACCATTTCAAACGCGCAAACTCGCGAAGCAGCTCGGATTCGAGCAATCGCAAACAAAAGCGGCGACGAAATTGTTCGACGGATTGTATCGCACCTTCATCGGCTGCGATTGCTCGATGGTGGAAATCAATCCGCTGGTGGTGACCAAGAAAAACGAGGTCCTCGCGCTCGATGCGAAATTCAATTTCGACGACAACGCGCTTTATCGGCATCCGGAGATCGCGGCGATGCGCGATGTGGCGGAAGAGGATCCCCGAGAAGTCGAAGCGTCAAAGCACGGACTGAATTACATCGGCCTCGATGGCAACATCGCCTGTCTGGTCAACGGCGCCGGTCTGGCCATGGCCACGATGGACATCATCAAATTTTACGGCGGCAGCCCCGCGAACTTTCTCGACGTTGGCGGCGGCGCGACCGAAGAGCAAGTAACCGAAGCGTTTAAAATTCTGATCGCCGACAAAAATGTGAAGGCCATCCTGGTGAACATTTTCGGCGGGATCATGAAAGTGGACGTGATTGCGCAAGGAATTATCAATGCCGCGAAAACGGTGAAGCTCTCGGTTCCGGTAGTCGTCAGGCTGGAAGGAACAAATGTCGAAAAAGGAAAACAACTCTTAAAGAAAAGCGGCGTCGAACTAATCCCAGCGGACGATCTTGCAGATGCGGCGCAGAAGGCTGTTGCTGCCGCAAATCCCAAAAACCAAAAGCCAAATCCCAAGTAAACGGGGGAATGACGAAATCCGAATGACTAATGACGAAGGAAGTCGGAATGACGAAGGCCGAAATGATGTGGAGATCATGTCACAGTCGTTCGTTATTCGTGCTTTATCATTGTTTCGTCATTCGTCATCAGTGCTTCGTCATTGCTCAGCCATCATCTCGAAATCTGGCGGAGTATGATTCGTCACTTTTTGAACTTGTTCAGGTTGAAGGCTTCCCTGGGATTTGGTGCCTGGGGTTTGGGATTTCGCGCGCTGTTGCTGGTGTCTCTGGGAGTAACCCAGTCTGCGCGCGGTGATGACCTTCCACGCAAAGCAAAGACCCCGCGCGAAAATTACCCGAACGTCGATGTCATTTACGATTTCGTAACGGCGCCGGACGGAAAACGTCTGCGGACAATCATCACCAAGCCGCGCAACGCGAAAGCAAAACTTCCCGTCATTTTTGTCGCCGGCTGGTTGAGCTGCGATTCGGTGGAAGCACTGGCTGACACGAAAGACGCGAGCGGTTTGGTTTTCCGCGGGCTGGCGCAACTTCCAGAGTTCAGTTTGTTTCGGGTTGATAAACAAGGAATCGGCGACAGCGAAGGCGTCTGCAGCGAAACCGATTTCGATACCGAGCTTGCCGGCTATCGCGCCGCATTTCGCGTGTTAAAGAATTACGACTTCATCGATTCGAATCGCGTTTACATTCTCGGTATCAGCAACGGTGGCGGATTCGCGCCCCTGGTTCCGGAAACGGAGGCTGAGCAACGCCAGGTGCGAGGATACCTTTCGGTCGGCGGCTGGGCCAAGACCTGGTTCGAACACATGCTCGAGATTGAGCGGCGTCGTTTTGCCTTGATGGGCAAGTCTCCGGCGGAAGTGAGCGACCGGATGAAAAATGTCGCGACGCTTTATTATGAATGGCTGATCAAAGGCCGATCCGTTGATGAAATTTTGAAAGAGCAGCCGCAATTGGAAGAATTATGGCCGGAGGGCAAAGATCACGCCCATTTGTATGGCCGGCCGCTGGCGTTCTACCAGCAGCTTCAGCAGTTAAATCTCGCCGCGGCCTGGTCGAATGTGAAAGTTTCCACCTATGCCATGCGCGGCGCGTTTGATTGGATTATGAGTCCGGAAGACGCCGGATTGATCGCGTCCTACGTTAATTCCAACCGACAACTGGCGTTTTCCTATGAAGTCCCGCAAATGGGCCACACCTTTCAGCATTATCTGAGTTTTGCCGACGCGTTTAAGGGAAAGAGCGCGCCATTCGATCCAAAAGTAACAGGGTTAGTTGTCGATTGGCTCAAGCACGAGGCGATTACCCGTGAAGATTAAGAATATCGCATTTGTCGGAATTCCGGTGACCGACATGAAACGGGCGCGCGAGTTTTATGAAGGCGTTCTCGGATTGAAAACATCCGACGAAATGGGCCACGGGAAATGGATCGAGTATGCGATCGGAGACGACACGCTCGCGATTGGGAGCGTCGGGGATCAATGGAAACCGTCACCTGATGGAACGAGCGTCGCAATTGAAATGGAGAATTTCGATGAAGCGATCAACCGATTGAAAGATCGACAAGTGCCGTTCGCGGCCGAGCCCTTTGAGAGTCCGTGTTGCCACATGGCAGTGGTGCAGGATCCGGACGGTAACAAATTGATTATCCACAAACTGAAACCCGAAAACGAAAAACAACCATGTCCTTAATCAAAGAAGTCGCATTTGTCGCCATCGCCGTTTCCGATAAGGAACGCGCGCGAAAATTTTATCAGGAAACGCTCGAGCTAAAGCCCACGACCACGGCCATGGAAGGCGCGTGGGTCGAGTACGACCACGGGCCGGTAACGATCGGCGTTGGTTGTCATCCTGCCTGGCAGCCGTCGCGCGATGGAACAACCGTTGCGTTTGAAGTCGACGATTTCGATGGCACTTACGAGAAGCTAAAATCGCGCGGTGTCACGTTCGACATGGAGAAAATGGAGACGCCGGTTTGCTGGATGGCGCAGTTCCGGGATCCGGACGGGAACAAACTTCTCATTCACAAACGAAAACAGAAAAATTGAATCTGGAAACCAGGAAGCCAGGAGATGAGCCAGATAAACAGGAGTCAAGATTTGGATTTTCTTCCTTTTGGTCCTTTCCTGGTTTCATGGCTTCCAAATTTGTTTGTTCTTAGTCATGTCCGTTCTCGTTGATAAAAACACGCGGCTGCTGGTTCAGGGAATCACCGGCAGTGCCGGCGCGTTTCACACGCGGCAGTGCATCGAGTACGGCACGAATGTCGTTGCCGGAGTCACGCCCGGAAAAGGCGGACAGATGTTCGACGACAAAATTCCGGTGTTCGACACTGTTTGGGAGGCGAAACAGAAAACGAACTGCAACGTCTCGATGATTTTTGTGCCGGCTGCGTTCGCGGCCGACTCAATTCTCGAAGCCGTCGACGCAGACCTCGATCTTGTCGTCTGCATCACCGAAGGAATCCCGGTGATGGACATGATGCGTGTGAAAGCGCAGACGCGCGGGAAACGAACGCGACTGATCGGACCGAACTGCCCGGGAATCATCACGCCTGGCGCCTGCAAGATCGGGATCATGCCCGGTTACATTCACAAAGAGGGAAAGGTCGGTGTGATCTCGCGCTCAGGCACGCTGACCTACGAAGCGGTCTGGCAACTGACGTCGCGCGGTTACGGTCAATCAACTTGTATCGGCATCGGCGGTGATCCAATCGGCGGTCTTTCGCATCTCGATGCAGTGAAACTTTTTGACGATGACAAAAATACTGACGCGATGATTCTGATCGGCGAAATCGGCGGCTCCGCCGAAGAAGAAGCGGCCGCGTGGATCAAAGCCAATTGCAAGAAACCGGTCGCCGCGTTCATCGCTGGAATGACTGCGCCACCAGGGCGCAGAATGGGGCACGCCGGAGCGATCGTTTCCGGCGGCAAAGGAACGGCAGCCGGAAAAATTGAAGCATTGAAAGCAGCCGGGATCGCCGTCGCCGAAACACCAGCCACAATTGCCGACACTCTGATCGCGCGTTTGAAAAATAATTAGTCAGTGCGGGTTCGCAGCGTCGAAGATTTCCGTGGTTGTCACTTTGATACGTGCCGCTGTTTTAGTGTCGCTGAGATTAGAAAAGCCAGCGCTGCTATTGCGAGCACAGTCCGTAGGGTTTGGAAGTGCCACCACTTCTGCGCCAAATCCATCCAATTCGACGGCGGAGAGCTGATGCTCCATTTGAGAATTTGATTATTGATCGGGATGTTGCCGAAACGCGTGATTAACGCGACAGCCATGATGCAGACAGTCGCCGCAACCAGAAGATAGACATTCGGACGGTCAGAGCGAGCCAGGAATGCCGAGATACCGCTAAATAGCACGCCTAAAATAACAATCGTCGGCAACGGAATCGTGAAGACGCGAATAGCGTGCTGCATCTTCTCGGTGTAAAACGCCGGAGACATCCCTTTCGGGTTGTAGTCGAACCAGATGGCGAACGCCGCTCCCGCTACCAGAGCGACAAAAAGCAAAGCCACGAACAGAACGAATTTGCGCATACAACTATTTTACTGCGCTGAAGAGCATAAGTTCAATCGAGGATCAGTCCGTCGCGGGTTCGGGAGCGTCGAGATTTGGGCAGGGCAAGTGGCCGGCTTTCCAGTCCATGGCCATTTGAATCCGCGAGCGGCCGCTGGGATGATCGAAGAAAATGAATTCTTCGAGCGGTATTGGATCGAGTTTGCGATAGGCGCCGAGTCTTAACGCGACTTTGGCTGCGCCGTCAGGCTCGCGCGACGTATTGATGCCGAACTGATCGGCTTCGCGTTCGGTGATACGCGTGATCGAGTTGAGAACCGGGGTCATTAAAAAAGCGAACGTGAGAAAGATTAACATCAACAATGGGAACCCGGCCGGATCAGCAATGCCGCGAACATCCCAGCGCTGACCCCATCGTCGCACGGCCCAGTCAAAAGCAACATTCGCAATTCCAAAACCGAAGAGCGCAACCACGCCGAAGTAAATTGTGAGCTTGGCTCCGTGATTGAGCAGGTAATGACCCATTTCGTGAGCCATCACCGCGCGGATCTCTGGAAGCGTGCATTGTTTGAGTAAATTATCGTTCAAGGCGATCCGGGTGGTGCCGAGCATGCCGGCTACGTTCGCACTCACGCGCGTTGTTTGACGGGAGGCGTCGACTTCGAAGACCTGCGTCACTGGAATTTGATTGGCCTGCGCCATGGCCAGAATCGAGTCGCGAATTTTCGCGTCCGTCAGCGGCTTGTAAGTGTTGAAGAGCGGTTCGACGTAAATTGGCGCAATGAAATTGCCGACGAACGAAAGAACGACAGCCACCAGCGTCCCCCAGAGCCACCACGACTTTGGCGCGCGCCGAAAAACTGAATAAAAAACAACGAGGGCGATGCTGCTCGCGATCAGCGCGACCACGAGACCGACCAGTTGCTCGAGAAACCACGGCCCGAAAGTTTGGGTGGCGAATCCGTACTGATGTTCGCGAAGGAACAATTGATAGAAGGCGAGCGGGAAACTCAGCAGTGCCACGATCAGAACGTAGCCAACCGCAGATATCGCCACTTGAATGGATTTTGAATTCGTCGTGCGCTCGGCGAAATCGCGCAGCCGCGACGACCATTTCGATACCAGCAGAAAAATCGCAATGGCAGCGCCGACCAGAAAATTCCAAAGGATGAGCCAGTAGCCGCCTTCGAAGTAAGCGTCTGACTTCGCGCGCTTGTCGGCGGGAACGGTATTCA
>CATPAT010000233.1 GCA_955652155.1 uncultured Chthoniobacterales bacterium
ACAGCGAAGCAGTTGATCTTGATGCCGAGCCGTTGTTCGAGCAATTGCTTGCAACCGACGACTTCATTCTGGATCCATTGCTCGTACTCGGCGCCGGTCAGTTTCTTTTTGGTCCTTTTGTTGCCGGGTTCCATCACCATGATGGTATGGCCTTCGCGCAAATCCTGGTGCGTGGCGGAGTGCGCTTCAATGTCGATCCCGTTATCGCGCATGTCGGCGAGCATTTCCCAGGTGATTGCCTGTCCGCCGCCTAAGCTGCCACCGGCCACGCCTTCGGTGTAAATGAACATGGTGAAGGTGTAGCCGAATTTTTTCATGATCGGCCACGCAACTTCATATTGCGATTTCCAGCCGTCATCGAACGTGATCACGGCGCAACGCGGCGGGATGTTTTTCTCGCCGCGCTTCCAAGCAAGCAGATCCTGCAAACTGATCACAGTGATGCCGCGATCCTTCAATTCTTTCATTTGCGCTTCGAATACTGCCGGCGTGATCTCCGTGCCGGGATAACGCACTTTGTCGACCAAACGGTGGTAGCAGTAGATGATAGTCTGGGCGGTCTGATCGACCACCGGTTTACTGACAGTCGGCGCCGGTGTCGGGGCGGCAGTCGCTTTGGGCGCGGGTGTCGGTTTGGCGGCAAAAGAGCTGCCAGAAGCGAGAAGGGCAAAAAGGAACAGATGCAAAAAGAATCGGGTGCGCATAGTTAGAGTTAACGCCTTTAAATCCGGTCACGCAAAAAACAAGCGGTTTTTCTGCAAAAGGAGAAGCTTCCGGCCCGGACCCTGCTGTCTTAAAGAGAATCCGCGCCCAACGAGAAACCTTTGGCGAAGTAACGAATTTTAATGTAAGGACGCCCGATGTTTCGATCCAGCTGCCGACTCTCACTTCTCGCCCTTTCGGGCTTGCTCGTCGCTTGCGCTACCGGACGGAGGCCGACCGAAACGGGTACAAAAGACACCAGCAAGTCTTTCAACACGGTGGTGGTCGATGCCGGTCATGGCGGCAAAGACAACGGCGCTTACCGAAAATTTGGAGGCGCCGAAAAAATTGCGACACTGGATGTGGCGAACCGCCTTTCTCGCAGACTGCGCGAATCCGATTTGAAAGTAGTGATGACAAGATCAACCGACGTTTTCATTCCGCTCGAGGAACGGGTCGCGATCGAAAACGCGCAAAAGAATTCGATCTTCGTCAGCGTTCATTTTAACGATTCGCGCCGGCGCGGCGTTCACGGCTTCGAAACCTATTACCATTCGGCGAACTCGTTTGACCTGGCGCATCGGATCCAATCGAAGCTGATGACGATTCCTCATTCGGCCAACCGCGGCGTGCACACAGCCAATTTCCGCGTCTTGCGACTGGCGAATTACCCGGCGGTGCTGGTCGAGTGCGGTTTTCTCAGCAATCGGTTGGAGGGTGGCGAAGCGCGCGATTCGGAATACCGCGAATCGCTGGCGGATCGGATCGCCGAGGCAATTGTGGAGCAGCGTTATGGTCCCGGGGTCTATCGCGCGTCGCGAAGCACCGCCGCCGAACCGCCGAGCGAAGGTGGTCCAGGTCTGGCGCCTTCTTCTCTAAAGCGCGACTAAAATTCTTTGCCGCGCTCTTCGCGCCCGATCGCGGCCAGAAAAATTATTACCAGAAAAACGACCGCTTCCACCAGTGCCATGGTCAGGGCGTAATTTGGTTCTCCGTTTGCCAGACGGAAATGTTCCGCCAACCACGCTTGCTGCTGCGCAGCATAAGCCGCAGTCAAATTTCCCAATTGGTAGGCGAGTCCAGGAAATGTCCCGCGAAATTCCGGCGGAGAAAGTTCGTTCAAATGCACCGGCACAACTCCCCACGCCCCTTGCACCATGAACTGAATCAGAAATCCGCCCATGATCAGCAACGCTGTGCTCGGTGCGAAGATCCAAACCGGAATAAGCAACATTCCACAGCTTGCCGATAAGATAATGACACGGCGCCGGCCCCATTGTTGCGAAAGAAAACCCATCACCGCGCCGCCGCAGATCGCGCCAGTGGCATAAACAATACTGATCATTGATTTCGCGCTCACACCAAAACCGCGCTGTTTCTCCAGAAAAGTCGCGTACAAATCCTGGGTTCCGTGCGACATATAATTGAATGCTGTCATCAGAAGAGCGGCGTAGATAAACAAGGCGCCGTGTTGTCTGACGAAGGTCGACATCTTCAGTCCCGGCTTCTGCTGGGCGCGCGCGCGTTGCCACACCGGCGATTCCGGAACACGCGCGCGAATGTAAATCACCAAAAACGCCGGCAATGCGCCGGCGATAAATAACCCGCGCCAGCCGAAATGCGGAAACACAACCCAATAGACCAGCGCCGCGAGCAGGTAACCCACCGCGTAACCTTGTTGGAGAATTCCCGAGAAGAGCCCGCGGGCCTCCGTCGGAAGCGATTCCATTGCCAATGACGCGCCCAGTCCCCACTCACCGCCCATGCCTATTCCAAAAAGCGCGCGCAGTATTAAAAAGACTGTGAAATTCGGCGCGAAGGCAGTCAGTAGCTCCATCACCGAATAAAAGATGATGTCCGCCATGAGCGGAATGCGCCGGCCAAATTTGTCGCCAAGGAGGCCAAAAATGAACGCGCCAACCGGCCGCATCATTAGCGTGAGCGTGATTGCGAACGTAACTTTAGGGATGGTCTGTCCGAAATCATGGCCGATCGGGACCAGCACGAACGTGACGAGGAAGAAATCGAGCGCATCAAGCGCCCAACCAAGAAAACAGGCGACAAACGTGTTCCGCTGCTCGCGATTCAAGATTTTGAAAAGCCGAACCGCCTCCAAGTCCGAGATGTACTTGGCAACCTTGGCAACGCAGATGGACAGGGGCAGCGGCTGCACCGCTCAGATTTAATTGTCGATCTTGCGATTGAAAAGCCCGTTGTAGCTGCCGCCGTCTCTGGCGGCAGAAACGTCGCAATGCTACATTCGATTGTGCGCTATCTCGTCAAAGCAAAAGTAAAAACCGGGCAAATCAAAATCGCTGTTGCGGTCGATCGCTGACGGAACGCTCGGAAAAGGTTCAATCGCGGGCGGTGAATATATTTACAACATGAACGAAGCGCGGGTGAACAGTGAGGGGGTCGCGACCTGGGTCGAAACCTGTTTTTGCGATCCGCCGCTGGCGGAGGAACGGTCGTATTGGGAAGAATATTTCGAGCTCGTCAGGGTGCAGGACGCGCATTCGCGCCGCGATTGTCGGCATGAGAACGGGACCGAACCTTGGGCGTGCTGCGATTGCGATTGTACGCAGAAGTTGGAAGAGAAGTTGCGCGGCCAAGGCGAATCCTTCCTGGAGCGTCTTCGCTGTCATTCTTCCTCTTCCGCTTCCTCTTAATCTTAATTCACGGAGCTGTTCGGAAAAGAAGAACCAAGATTGAGAGGAAGAGGAAGATCGCTGCAACACATCTACATATCATGATGCGTAGATTTGTTCCTTGATGTTGGCATAAACCGCGCTTAGTTCTTCGCCAGCATGCCGGATAAGATTCACCCACTGGAAGAGCTGCTGCACCAACGCATCGTCGTGCTCGACGGCGCGATGGGCACCATGATCCAGCGCCGAAAATTGTCCGAACAGGATTACCGCGGAGAAAAATTCCGCGACTGGAAGGGCAAAGATCTCAAAGGCAGCCTCGAGCTGCTGAACCTGACTCAGCCGCAGGTGATCGAGGAAATTCATTCCGCTTACCTCGAAGCCGGTGCGGACATCATCGAAACCAACACTTTCAGTGCGACCACAATTGGCCTTCACGATTTTCTTTTTCAGGGCGAGCCAAAAGGCGGGCGGAAGGATCAGGAATTCTTTCACCGGGTCGTGAACGATGTCGATCTTCGCGCGCTCGTTCGCGAAATGAATCTGGCAGCCGCGACGATCGCGCGGCACGCGGCAGATCAAGCAACCAAGCAGACGGGTAAACGCCGGTTTGTCGGCGGATCGATCGGTCCCCTCCCCGTGGCCGCGTCCATTTCGCCCGATTTGAATGATCCCGGTTTTCGCGCCGTCACATTCGATCAACTGCGCCAGTCTTATCTCGATCAGATCCGTGCGCTCGTCGAAGGAGGTGTCGACCTTCTCCTGATCGAAACAATCTTCGACACGTTGAACGGCAAGGCAGCCCTCTTTGCGGTCGCGGACGCCTTCGAACGAACAGTCAAAAAGCTCCCGCTGATCGTTTCCGGAACAGTGACTGACAAAGCGGGCCGGACATTGAGCGGCCAGACCGTGGAAGCGTTTCTGGTTTCGATCGCGCACGCGCAACCGCTTGTCGTCGGATTGAATTGTGCGCTCGGCCCGGATGAAATGACGCCGTTTATTGAAGAGCTCGCGCGAGTGGCGCCATTTTACGTTAGCGCTTATCCGAATGCCGGACTGCCCGATCCACTTTCCGAAACTGGGTTTCCGGAAACACCGGAAACGCTCACTCCAAAACTAAAACGCTGGACCGAAAACGGCTGGCTCAATCTGGTTGGCGGTTGTTGCGGGACAACACCCGAACACATTCGCACGATTGTGACCGCCGTACGCGATTGCAAACCGCGAACGTGGGAGCGGCCTAAGCGCCGCGACTCCGAGCCGGAGGGGCGGTCTCGGGACACTAAGGTCCCTCCCACACTACAACTCTCTGGGCTCGAAC